>CAYHJX010000036.1:0-8270 GCA_964357005.1 uncultured Candidatus Saccharibacteria bacterium
AAGAGAAAGCGTACTTTGAAGAAGGGGTAAAAATGCTCCGAAATTTCTATGAAAAGAACGCTCCGTGGAATTTCAATATCGTTGATCTTGAATCGCGCTTTGATATTTTGCTCGAGGACCCAAAAACCGGAAAAACGCATGTGCTCGCCGGAATCATTGACCGAATAGATAAAAATCACGATGAGTACGAGATTATTGATTATAAGACGTCCAAAAGGATGCCTTCGCAGGACGGCGTTCACGCAAATCTCCAGCTTTCGCTTTATTCTTTGGGCATTCAAAAGCGCTGGCCGCATATTACCCCGGACGACATAAAGCTTTCTTTATATTTCTTGAAGCACGGAGAAAAACTTTCAACAAAAGCGGATGCAGGAAAAACAGAGGCGACAAAAAAAGATATTCTTGGCACGATCCGTGAGATTGAAGCGCGAAGTGACGAAAAAAAAGATTTTGAGCCCATGCCAAGCGCATTATGCAATTGGTGCGCGTATAAGCCGATATGTCCGGCATGGAAACACAAATATCGAAGTGCGAATAAGGAATTAGGAATTGCGAATCAGGAAGAAATGAATCAATTGCTGAAAGTTTTTTTTGAGTTACGGAAAGATATTGGCAGTAAAGAGGAAAAAATAAAAGAACTTCAGCAAAAGATTCGCGAGTATATGGACGCCGAGGGTTTGACGCGCGTATTTGGCGAAGATGGAATAGTTGCAAAAAAGACAATTCAGCGTTTTGAATATGATTTTGAGAAAATCAAAGCCCTTCTCTCTCCTCTTAGCAAATGGGAAGAAATTCTCAAGGCCGATGACGCGAAATTGAAGAAATTAATAAAAGAATTGCCTGAAGGTATTCGTTCGCAAATCGAAGAATCCCGCCGCATTGCAAAAGAGTATTCGGTATTAAGCGTTTCTACGAAAAAAGGGAAAATCGAGGATACGGAGGAGAACGGTGTTTAATAAAGCGTTCAGAGAAAAAAACGCCGAAGGGGTTACCTTCGGGGCTTTGTGGCTTCGCGGTCGCGATAAAAAGATCGCCGCTGGTGCGGTGGATACTACGTGATTTTGAGTATTTTGCATACAAGATCGGGGACCGCATATTTACCTCCCTCACCCACGCTATGGGTGCATCCGGTATCCATGAGCTTCAAGCAGAAGTAAGGATCGCGAGACGCTGCAATAATGGGACCCTGAAATGTCGCTCTGATTTTTTGTACAAGCGGCGATGAGTTTAATTTAATGCCAGGCACGCACGCGTCCATGACAACAAGTGCGATATCTGGATTTTCGAAAAAAAGCCGCTCTCCTTCTTCCAACGTCGTTGCGGGGATAATCTTTATTTTTTCTCCAAGGTGCCGCGCATACATATCGTGGTACTCGGAATCGTCCTCAACGATGAGTATTTTCGGTTTTTGAGGCATCGGCCCCTCCAATTCGGTGCTTGTTAGTTTATACCACACCTCTTCATAAAAGAAAAGACCGAAGGGGTTACCTTCGGGCTTCTGTTCTTTTGCGGTCGCGAATCCTTGTACGGATCTCTGGGTAAAAAGCATACGGTTCATCTTCAAAGAATCCATATCCGATGCGGCTATACCGAATGCGTTCATCTCCAGCAAATCCGTAGTATGATGCCACATGGCATTCATCACCGTTGAATCCTACTGCAACACACGTGTTGTCGTTGCTGAAGACCGAGGTACTCATTGAAAGACTTATATACCACAAATTCCGTTCGAAATCGTATGCGATATTTCCAATCCACCAATCTCCATAGTTCGCTTCCCGTTTTTTTCCTTCAGAGTTCTTGAGAATGATCTTCGGCTTTGTCCGCGGAATCGTAAGGAGTTTGTACGTATCTGGTTCCCCGGCAGGAGCGAGATGGATATCAGTTTCAACGGTTAGGAGAAGAACTGTTGGAGGAATCCGTTGTTGTCTTTTCGTCCGGCCAAGCATTCCGAGCATAAACACCTCCATATAGGTCTTCAAAGAACATAGCATTACCCCTGTGTGGTGTCAATCATTTATTATAATCCCTCACAATTCCCTGCGGGCTTGTAGCCGGCTTTTTCGGCTTCTTCTTTGGTATCAAAATAGATTTTGTTTTCTTCTTTGATTTGCTTTGCACCCGGGCACCAGGGATAGTGGTATGCGGTCCCCTTCTTTGAGGCAACGTATTTCCCCTCGGTTATGGCGTTTACTGCCGAGGCGGTCTGGCCTGTTTGCGGACCTCCCGGGGGGCTTATTGGATCCCCTTTTATAGCTCCATTTTGGCCCTTCTCGACCCCTTTCTCCCCTTCCAAGGGGTTTCTCCATTCTGTGAAGGTAATGGGCTCTTTTTGGGGCCAAATTGCGGACAGGCGGCCAAGACCAAATGATCCGAGGCCAACAAGAAATACGAGGGCAGAAAGATACAGAGTTTCCTTATTCTCCCCTACCCATTCCTTGACTTTTTGGAGTTTTTGCTCTACCATGATGAAGATTACTTTTATTGAATGGCTCCTCTTCCTCATTTTGCGAGATAATGCGAGGCGAGCCGCTTCCCTACACTAAAACACTGATATATTTAGTGTGGAACAAGCGCCCGCCATCGGAGAGTGGACCTACCTGCCCCGCACCGAATTTTATTCTGGTGCGCGGGTTTGGTCCGCGCGGCACGCGAGAGATTCGTTTGTCCACTCCTCTATTCTTACAAGTTTTTGGTGTCTTTGCAAAATGAGAGAGGGATGCTCATGTTTGTAGCGAAATTTTCGTCGCTCGAACATGAGCTAGAAAATTTCGACAAACATGGCACATACAAAATCCTCGGGTGCATCAAAAAACGCCCGCGATTCGCAGCCGAAATACCTTGGAGTAAAAAAATTCGCGGGTGAAAAAGTAAAAATTGGTGACATCTTAATCCGCCAGCGCGGGACGAAAATTCATCCGGGTGACGGCGTCCGAAAAGGAGCTGATGATACACTTTTTTCCCTCCGCGAGGGCGTTGTGAAGTTCACTGATAAGCGAAAAGATCGCTTTGACGGTTCTCGGCGTTCAATAAAAATGGTGAATGTGGTTGCGGCAAAATAAATTTCAGATTTAAAGATTCAAAAACCCGCGGCATATGCTCGGGTTTTTGAATTGATCGTAAAAGCGCCAAATAAGTCGAGGCGAGTTTTATACAAAAAAATCTGCCTCGCGGCAGATTCGGTTTTATTCAAATTCTATTGTAGAAGGCGGTTTGTCGGAAGTGCGATATGCGGCTGATCCGATTTCCCGTATTTCATTCGTAAGCCGTTTTGAAACCCTGTCTTTGAAGTCATTGGGTAGCCGCGCCCACTGTGCAGTAAAGCCATCAACGCTCCACACAGCCCAGTATATGGCAACAATTCCCTCTGTTGCGTCATCACCTTTGGTACAAGTTGTCATGGCTCCCGTAATACGTACGCCCGCTTGCCACACGGTATGGTACAGGTTCCATTTTCGCAGTTCTTCAATGAAAATGCCGTCGGCGCGCCGTGTAATGGCAAGTTTCTCCCGTGTCATTTCGCCTTCCACGCGTATGACAAGTCCGGGACCCGGAAATGGGTGGCGTATCAAAAGATCTTCTGGAACGCCGATTGAACGGCCGATATTTCTGCCACTATCCTTCATGCAGTCATCGAGCGGCGTAAGCTCGGGAAGCGAAAATCCGAGGTTTGTATTGTGATGGAGCTTGATTTGGGCTTTGCGCGCGCCAGACGCATACCCTCCCCCGCTTTCGGAAATATCGGTGTAGAGCGTCCCTTGCGCAATAAATGACGCCTCGTATTCTTCTGCCTCGCGCTCAAGCACATCTTTATACACGTCCCGCATGACAAGGCGCTTTTCGCGCGCTTTGGTCTTTCCGAGAAGAGCATCAAGAAAGGTATCTGTTGCGTCTACGATTTTGAGCTCGATCCAATCTTGATTTCCGAAATATCGGATTACATGCGTTTCGTCATCAGGCCGGTCAATGCCACGGATATATACTCCGCGGATTTGGCAGGGTTTCCCCTTGAGCGCCTCTTTGAGAAGATATGCGACCGCTGAAGAGTCCGAGCCGCCCGAAAGCGCAAGAAGGACTTTTTTGTCGCCGATTTTCTCACGGAGTTCCTTGATTTTTCTCTCCGCGGCGTTTGCCGCAGGGAACCGGTCTTTTGCATTGCAGATGTTCAAGCAGAAATTCTCAAAGATTTTAAGACCGTGCTCTGTGTGGGTAACTTCGGGATGAAATTGAACTCCCCAAAGATGTTTGTGGTGTCCGGCGGCAACAGAAGTATTCTCGGTGCTCGCAAGGATGGCGATTTTACCATCCTTTTCAATCCGGTCACCATGACTTTCGAGAACGCGGAGCAATTTTCCGCAATCCGAGAAAAGCGGCCAGTTAATCGTTATTTCTAGCGGATGGATGCCGAATTCTCTGTGGTCTGCTTGGATGACGTTTGCGCCAATATGGCGCGCCCACATTTGGAACCCAAGACATATGCCGAGTACCGGGATATCGAGATCGAAGATCGCATTGTCAAACGGCGGTGGCTCGGTCGCTACCGAAGCCGGACCTCCGGAAATAATGATGCCAATTGGCCTTATGAGCTCTACGTCTTTTGCGCTCGCTTGCGCAGGATCTGCAACAAGGCAGTATACGCCGAGCTTTTCGAGCGACTGTTTGATCAAGTGGTCAAACTGGCTTCCCATCGCAAAAAGAAGGAATAGTTCATCTGTTTTGCGGACTTCTTTTTCTTCACGAATTCCCGCAAGCGCTTCAGCAGTTGCCTTTGTGAAGGTACTAATCATCCTTTCCTCCTGAAAAGAAGATGAAACCAGTATATAGAAATACCTATGGAAAAACCAGATTATATGTGCTATACAATATGCAGAACTTTCCAGGAGAATGTATGCACGCCATCAGGAAACTTTGGTGGAGATTCGGGTGGGAGCGCGTGGGTAAACTAAAGATGTTATGGCATTGGCAGGAACGGCATATTCTTGCAGTCGCGGGCTGGATTATTTCGCCCGATCTTTCTTTCGATCTTTCTTTGGAGTTTGACCCGAGGCATCTCGGTATAGGTCTTCGGTGGCAGCAGTTCCGTGGAGGCGGCCAGCACACCCTCAGCATTTCATTCGATCTTTGGATCGACTTCTTCCCTACTCTGTCGTTTCATCTTCGAACGACGAATGCGGCTCCCCGACCCTCTGCGGAAACAGTTGCATCATAGCATTGCTATGGTGCTTTTTCGTTTTAAAGAATCGATAGCTTTGACAGAATCCTCTTCACTTCCGTTTTAGTTGCAGAATCGTATGTACAAATAACATGCTATAGCGCGGTATTTGTGTAAATGATACAAATTAAGTTGATATCCTGAAACAAAAAAACCGGCGGGAGTGCCGGTGTGTTTGGTTCTATGTTTTATGCAGAATAGGAAGAAGGTTTTTCGCCTAGCGCGGAGGATGGTCTAATGTATTCAAGAGTCAGGCGAATTCGTTAAACTGGTCTCGTATTAAGCCGTACTCCCTCAATTTCTTGAGCGCCGAGAACGCATACTGGTTATTTTGGAGCTTATCCAGTTCCTTGATTTTCTGATTGCGCCGCCCACGATAGAACAAAAAATAAAGCAATGCGCCAACTGCAGCACTGGATAAGAACACCATTATCAGAAGTATGAATATTCGAAGAAGCTCCATCAAATTTGTTGATTTGGTGGCCAGAGCGGATGTTGGCTGAAACGATTTCGTAATGAGGGAATATGTCAAGATAGCAATCCAACCCAAAAGAGCAGTAATTATTCCCCGGCGAAACGGTTTCCACAGGCATTCATTAATTTCGCTTACGAGCGTCGAACACCTCCTAAGATAGCTTTTTTCTTCTTCCGTAAGGAATTGGACTGTTGTAGCTCCTGTCAAGGACCTGGTTGAACTCATCCCATTCCTCCGATGTGTAGTGTTCTTCCCCGACAGTACTGCAACCCTTTCTGGGTGTCAACCGTTTGTCCTGACTGATACCCCGTATCCTTTATCCTTTTACCCTATTACATCTCTACCCTTTACCCTTTTTTCCATTCCCGCTTTGATGAATGCCTTAAACAGTGGATGCGGGCGAAGGGGACGGGAAATAAGCTCGGGATGGAATTGTGAGCCCATGAAAAAGGGATGATTCGGAATCTCGATTATCTCAACAAGATTTCGCTCGGGGTTTATACCGGAAAATACAAGGCCTTTTTTCTCAAGGATTTCGCGGTAGTCATTATTCACCTCATAGCGGTGGCGGTGGCGTTCTATGACCTCTTTTTGGCCGTACGCTTTTGCGGCTTTTGTCCCGGGCCGCACAAAACAGCGGTATTCTCCAAGGCGCATTGAGCCGCCGATTTTTCTATCCTTAATATGTACGAGCTGTTCCGGAAGAACATGAATCACCGGGCTTTTGGTTTTCGGCTTTATTTCGGTTGTATGCGCCTCTTTGAGGCCTGCGACGTGGCGCGCAAACTCGACAACGGCAAGCTGAAGCCCGTAGCAAAGCCCGAGATACGGAATTTTCTGCTTCCTACAAAATTCAATTGCCTTGATTTTTCCTTCGACGCCGCGCGAGCCAAATCCGCCCGGGACAATGATGCCGTTATATGTTTTGAGCTTTTGCAACGCGCGCGGATTTTTTTCGTATTCCTCCGAATCAATCCATTCGATTTCCGGACGAGCGCCAAGAGACCATGAAGCGTGCTTAATTGCCTCAAGGACGGATATATACGAGTCCGAAAGCACAAAGTCGCCGGTATGAAAATACTTTCCCACTACGCCGATTCTCACTGTCTTTTTTGTTCGACGGGCGCGGCTAACCATGCTGCGCCATTCGGCAAGGTCCCGTTTTCTTGGACGAAGGCCGAATTTTTCAAGAATCCGGTCGCCGAGATTTTCTTTCTCAAAATTGAGCGGGATTTCATAGATCATTCGCGTGTCAGGCGCCGAGATTATGTCGTTTTCGTGGACATTGCATAGAACCGCGAGTTTTTTCTTCCGCGGCTCGTCCAAAGGGACGCGTGAGCGGCCGATGATGATGTCGGGCTGAATACCGGTTGCATTCATTGCGCGGACCGCGTGCTGGGTCGGTTTCGTTTTCATTTCGCCGATCATTTCGGGAATGGGGAGATAGGAAAGTAAAACAAATAGTACTTCTTTCGGCCGCGCTAAACGGAGCATGCGAGCTGCTTCCAAAAAAAGAATATTTTCATATTCTCCGACTGTCCCCCCGACTTCAACAAGCGTAAAATCGGATTTTGCTTTCTTTGATGCATTATCGAGGCGCTCCATCACCTCAAACGGTATATGAGGGACCACTTGGACGCATTTCCCGCCGTATTCGTGTCGCCGTTCGCGGTTAATCACGCTTTGGTAGACCGCGCCAGACGTCATATAGTTTTCCCGCGGGATACTCTCGCCAAGGAAGCGTTCGTAGTTCCCGACGTCCTGATCGCATTCCATGCCGTCCGCGGTCACAAACACCTCCCCGTGCTCAATCGGGTTCATGGTGCCTGCGTCCACGTTCAAATACGGGTCAATTTTAACCGCGGTGACTCGAAAACCGCGGCTTTTTAAGATTCGTCCAATGGAGGCGGTTGCAATCCCCTTTCCGATGCCTGACATAACGCCTCCGCAAATGAAGATGTAGCGTGCCATACGTTTCTCTTACTGTATTCTATAAAACTTTTTCTAGTTTGGCGAGTATACCCGGATACCCCAACGGGCATGATGGTATGTGCATTATACAAACGAAACCCCCCGTTGGGGGGGTTCGTTTTGTTTTTTCATCCCGTTACCGCCAGGAGACCACGGCCGTAAGGCCGTGGAGGAATGGAGTAGTATCCCGAAGGGTTTTGATGGATACCGCGGCTGGAAGGCCGCGGTAACGGGATTCATTTTCGAATCAGGGATTTGTCTTATTCAGTACTCAAACAAGCCGTTTGAATCTTCTGCATGTTTTTTACCATGCTCTGAATGAGCGTATTCATTTCTTTCAGTTTTGCCTTTATTGCGGCAGTATCTTTTGTCTTAATGAGCTGCTGAAGCTCGGAAACATCTGCGTCCAAATCAAGTATTTGCTGTTCAAGTTCTTGAATTGTTGCTTTCTCTGAAGGACACGTGAGCTCAAGCACATTTAACATCGTCTCAACCTGTTTTATGAGTTCATCCGCTTTGGCAGATGCATTTGTCGCTATTTGAGTGATCGCGGTCGTGAGATTTTTTTTTATGACATCCTTATTATACTTGAGATATTGGATGATTTTGTCG
>CAYHJX010000037.1:0-7630 GCA_964357005.1 uncultured Candidatus Saccharibacteria bacterium
ACCACCAAACAGGCGGCGGAGGAGGAGGCGGAGGGGGGGAGGTGCAGGGGCCGTTCCACTGGTATTACGCAGGTATTCTTAATTCACTTGAGAAACTATCACAGATTTTATCAACACTTCGCTAAACCGTGCGGCTGATAATTATATTAATTTTTCTGTTTCTTTTTGCTGATATTGTATCGGCAACTGATTTTTCGAGCACAAATTTTACTGTCCGCGATCCGGTAATTGAAATTGCATCGAGCACTGAAATGTCATCAGTGAGTTTCCGACTGACCGGGAGCATTGGTCAGATGTCTATTGGTACATCAACGTCGGTTACATTCGAAGTTCGAAGCGGATTTCTCTATTTTCCGAAAGTGACAGTGCCCGTATTATCTGCGACGGCTGGGGACGGGAGTGTTTCGCTTTCTTGGACCGCATCACAAGGATTTTTGGGATGGAACGTATCCGGTTATAATGTGGGACAAGCGACTGTCTCCGGCGGACCGTATACATATACGCCGGTAGGGAATGTGCTTTCATCAGTGCGAACAGGCCTTACGAATGGAGCACCGTACTATTTTATCGTCCGGCCCGAAGACGCGTTTGGAAATTCTCTTGCAACCTCAAGCGAAGTTTCTGGAACACCTGCGGCCGGCGCTGCACCTGCACCCGCTGCGCCGCCAAGCGGTGGAGGAGGCGGCATTATTTTGGAGCTTCTCAAACAATTCGGCTATCCCGCTCTTCCATCTCCGAAAATCTCCGACATCCGCACGCCAGCGTGTCCCTACCAAAAAACTGATCTTAATTGCGACGGTGTTACTGATCTCCAGGATCTAAGCATTTACCTCTATCTTTCGTCCGATAAAGACGCCGCGATTATTGATTTTAACAGCGATCGCGCGGTCGACATTGCTGATCTAAGCGTTTTATTCTCGGACTGGTCTCATAATCTTCTCACATTTTCTCCTGATCGCGGAAAGGAACCCACGAAGGAAAAGGTAAGTGAGCCGGAAAGCGGATTCGCCTTTATCGGAGAACAATCAATTGAAGATCAGGTCACAAAAACAGGCGGCCGCGACGCTTCACCTCAATACCTGTATACTGTCGGATATTTCTTTTTGTGGATCTTTGATTGGGTATTTGAATTCTTCCGATACCTGTTTCGAACACTTATGCAATTTCTTGGATTATCATGATATTTATTGGAAATAGTCGTAACGTAATACGCGGCGGATGGGAAGCATTTCTAATATGCGCGATGTTTCTATTATATGCTCCGCCATCGCTTGGTGCGGGGCGTGCGATTGTGTCATTGAGTCCGGGATCCGGGACATTTCTTGTGGGCTCGACGTTTGACGTCTCAATCATTCTTGATACAAAAGGTGTCTCCGCAAATACCGTAGAGATCGAACTTATGTTTCCCGCGGACAAAATACAGATTGCAAATCCGTCCGTCGGGCAGTCAATTATTCAGCTCTGGCCCGCGCCTCCGGTATTTTCAAACCGCGAAGGGAAAATTTATTTTGTCTGCGGCATTCCCTCGCCCGGAGTCACGACGTCTCAAGGCGTGATTCTTACGCTTACATTCCGCGTTATTGCCCCCGGGGGGGCGGAAATCAGATTTGGCGATCGGACAAAAATTCTCGCGAACGACGGGAGGGGTACAAATATCATCGGTCAAAGTCCTTCGGGATTTTACCGATTCAGCGTTCCTCCGCCGGAAGGCCCACCAATTTCTTCGCCAACACACCCAGATCAGGAAAAGTGGTACCGCGACCCTAATCCGGTGTTTTTGTGGCCGAAAAGCCAATTTGCGTCCGCGTACAGCTTTTCCGTTGACCGCGATCCTGCCGGATTCCCCGATACCGCAAGAGACGGAACTGCACCAACCGTATCCTATCAAAATCTTGAATCGGGTATTTGGTACTTTCATCTGCGCGAAGAGGCCGGGGGCGTGTGGGGAGGCGTCTCCCATTATATCGTAAAAATTGACATTGAGCTGCCCGCAGCGTTTACGGTGAACGTTTCTCCCGGGAAACGGACATCGAATCAAAATCCCATTCTCCGTTTTTTTACCACAGACGCATTTTCCGGATTTGATCACTATGAACTAAAACTTGTTCCGCTTTCCTCCGGCGAGTTTAGTGACGCACTTTTTTTTGAAATTGCGCCTCCCTACCAATTTCCCGCGCTCGAGCCCGGCAAATACCAAATCGTAGTGAGAGCACTTGACCGCGCGGGGAACACGCGAGACGAAGGAGTTTCCCTTACTATTCTCGGACTCGGAGATAAATTTTTCACTTCCGAGGGAATACATTTTATTCTATTCACAATATCGTGGTTTTGGTTTCTCCTCCTTCTTTTTTCACTCTTTCTTCTCACCGCAGTTCTAGTATATATATTCTGGAGGCGCCATACGCGCCACACCGCAAGCCATGAAAAATATCAGGCGATTTCCGTAAACGACAATTCGAGGGAATCGGGTTATACTAAACATTGAACCCCGTTACAACCCAGCTCGAAGGCCATGGATTCCGATAAACTTCCTGAATTCTTTTCTCTTCTCTATCCTGAAGGGAAGAGCGTCCGGGTTGTAACAGGGTGAACCAGTATTCTATGAGGAATTCCTACAGAACCGTCATTGTTTCTTTTTTTATTCTTTACCTTATTCCTATTGCCGTTCTTTGGTATTTTGTGAATGATCGGATAGAGGCGCGCGCGATCGCCCTCCAGCTTTTTCTCAAAAATCAAATAGATATTGACCGGCAGATTCTTTCGTTGCGGGACGACCTTCGGCAAATCCAGCCGAACGTAAGGTCAGTGCTTCTTAAGAAATCCGCGCGAACTATTATTGGGGAAAGTATTGGAATAGTAAAGGAGTATCAGGCAAAAAACCAAAAATTCTGGCGAAAATACGAATCAACATATATTGGGAGCCAGCGCTCCACCCTCATGCGAGTTCTTGAGGAAACCCAGGAAATGAATCTTGCTGAGGAGGAATCTGAAACCATTCGCCAAATTCAGAAAAAAATAGATATATATATTACGGATATTCTTACGCGCCTTGAAGAAGATCGTACCGACATAACGTATTCTTCCGATTCCCAAGTTGAATTTCTCGAATCGCTCGATGCGAAACGTGATGAAGTTTACAAGGAATTAAACGAGCTCATCGATATCCGTTATATCTATGCCCAGCGTATGGTTTTCTCCGCAAGCGGAGAAAATGAGCGCCAGAGCGGTTTTCTCACGTCCATCTTTGTGATTCTTCTTGCGGCAATTTTTTCGGTTTCCCTTGTCGAATACTTCACGATCCACCGGCCGTTCGGTGACATTATGAAATTTCTCCAGGATCTCCATGAAGGGAAAAAAGGACAGCGGCTCTATTTTTCTTCGTTCATCCGGGAAATCAAAAAGAGCGAGGAGATAATCAATGATGTAGTCGCAAAAGCAGAAGAAAGCGAGGGAGAAGCAAAATAAGATAAAAGTTCTTCGTGGAAAAAATTCAAAGGCGCATAGAAATTATCGATCAAAACCGTGCGTAATCTTTTTTTTCTCATTATCGCGGTAGTAACCGCTTCATTTCCGTCTTGGGGTCTTGCGGGTGAGGGTGTGGCGGGCGTTTTGCAAGCGCCCAAAATTGCGATTGCTCCTGATACTTACTACCCGTTTGATGAGATACTATATATAGAAGGGCTGGCCCCCATCATGTCGACCGTTCAGGTTCGGCTGCAAAAAACTGGATCAAAGCCAGTTCAGTTGACAGTGAAATCAAACGAGCTTGGGGAATGGGTGCTTGCGCAAAAGGTTTCGCTTGTTGAGGGCGAATGGGAAGTGCGGGCGCGGACCGTCATCGGAGAGGAAAAAGTATCGGAATGGTCCCAGCCAAGGATTCTCACTGTCGTTTCATCAGGAGTTTCATTTGGCGGAATTCAAGTACGATTCATGTCACTTACTTTTATTATCCTCCTTTGTATCCTCGCTGGAATCGGCGCTATCGGCTACTTCATGCGGAGAATCACGAAGCTCCGCGCGCTTCTTTTGTCAAAAGAAATTCATGAAGCACGGGAATCCCTTCGGGAGGGTCTTGCGGGGCTTCGCGGAAATCTCATGGAAGAGCTTCGTTTCCTCAATCAATCGGGTAAGCCGCTTTCTCTGGAGGATATTTCGAGGAAAGAGCATATTTTCCGCGAGCTTGATCGAATAGAAAAAACCATGGAAAAAGAAATTGAGGATATTGAAGAAAAGGCATAAACCATGTATATCCTTTTTGATATCGGGGGCACGAATATGCGGTTTGCCGCCTCAGTAGACGGCGCAACGTTTTCCGCGCCGGTCATTATTCCAACGCCCCAGCGCTATGATGCGGGGCTTGCAATAATAAAAAAACAGATCTCTGATGTCGCGCGCGGACATCGGATTGACGCGATTGGTGGAGGCATCCCCGGCGTTATTGACCGCGAGAAAACAAAAATTCTTCATGCGCCGAATGTTTCATCGTGGCAGATGAAGCCCATCACCCAGGACTTGATAAAGGAATTTCTCGTTCCTGTGGCGCTTGAAAACGATGCAGCGCTTGGCGGACTTGGAGAGGCGCTTCACGGAGCTGGCATTGGCAGAAAAATTGTGGCATATATCGCAATCGGAACCGGCATTGGCGGCGCCCGCATTGTCGAGGGAGCGATTGACGCGCGTTCATACGGCTTTGAGCCGGGGCATCAAATTATTGATTATGCGGATGGCCGCGATTTGGAGAGCATGGTGTCCGGACGCGCGCTTGAGGAGCGCTATCATACGTTTCCATCAAATATCGCGGACCCGGCAATATGGAACGACGTGGCGCGCATTCTTTCCTGCGGCCTTGCAAATACAATTGTCCATTGGTCGCCTGACGTTTTGGTCCTCGGGGGAAAAATCTCCCAGTATATCCCGATTATCCGGATTGAGGAGTATCTTCCGAAATTCGTCCGCGTCTATCCGGAACTGCCGAAAATCCGGAAAGGCATTTTGGGCGACAACGCCGGGCTCTACGGCGCTTTGGCGCTTCTCAAGGCAAGCAATCTTACGTGAGTTAAGGAAAGTGTGGTAGAGTAGTATCACGTTTTTCAGCCATAGAGCGGCTCCGGCAGATTTTGTATTCTCTATGGTATCCCGTTATATATAGAAGAAGACCCCAATTTTTATGAATTCCCCTGTTGAAGAAATCAAATCACGCCTGAATATCGTTGATGTTATTCAGGGCTATATCCGGCTCCAGAAAGCCGGGGTGAACTACAAGGCGGCATGCCCCTTTCATGGCGAGAAAACGCCTTCGTTTTTTGTTTCCCCAACGCGCCAGATTTGGCACTGTTTTGGGTGCGGAAAAGGTGGTGATCTTTTCAAATTCGTCATGGAAATCGAGGGGCACGACTTTCCAGAAGCGCTTCGGCTTCTCGCAAATCGCGCGGGAGTCGCCATCACGCGGGAAGACCCGAAGCTTCGGTCAGAACGAAACCGCTTGTATGATATTTGTGAGGAGACGGCAAAGCTCTTTGAGCATACGCTCTCTCTCACGCCGAGCGTTTTAAAATATGTCAGTTCGCGGGGGGTCAAGCCGGAAACCGTAAAGTCGTTTCGCATCGGATATGCGCCGAAATCATGGGACTTTCTGCAAAAAGCGCTTGCAGAAAAGGGGTTTCGGGCAGAGGAGCTTGAAAAAGCAGGACTCCTCGTCCGTTCGGAGGAACGCGGATCGTATTACGACCGCTTCCGCGGCCGGATCATGTTTCCGATTTTTGACCAGTCAAGCAGGGTTATTGGATTTGGCGGCAGGATATTTGAGGAAGTCCCGACGCGCACGGCAGTCAGGACTCCGGCTTCCCCGTCTGCTCCGTCGGGGGACGCCGGAGCAAAATACATCAATACTCCGCAGACCCTTATCTATGACAAGTCGCGGGTGCTGTACGGGTTTGATAAGGCAAAGCAGGATATCCGCGTCCAGGGAGCCGCGGTTTTGGTGGAAGGATATATGGATTGCGTGATGTCCTACCAAGCAGGCGTCAAACATACGATTGCAGTCTCCGGGACCGCGCTTACCCCCCAACAGATTGGAGTCCTAAAGCGCCTCACGGATACGCTTTTGTTTTCGTTCGATACGGATGCCGCCGGAGAGTCCGCAACCAAGCGCTCGCTTTCTCTTGCCGCGGAAGTCGATTTCGAGCGAAAAATCATTGAAATTCCGTCAGGCAAGGATCCGGCCGATGCCGTCGCGGAAAATCCCGCAGAATGGGTGTCTGCGGTTTCTCGCGCAGAGCCCGTTGTCAATTTTTACTATAAGAAAGCATTTGTTCGGTTTGATCCGAGAACACCTGAGGGAAAAAAAGAAATTTCCGCGCTCGTCCTCCCGTTTATTGCGGAGCTCTCGGACGAAATCCAAAAAGCGCATTGGGTTGAGAAGCTTTCGGATGACTTGGGTGTGCCGCGGGAATCGGTGCAGACCGAGCTTCTCCGGCGGAGCAGGATTCTTTCGGAAGATTCGCGAGCTGCGCCCCGCGGCCCCGCCGCATCTCCGGCGCCAGCTCCGGTGCGGAGGCGCGACCTTTTGGAGGAGCGGTTTTTGGCGCTACTCGCCGTTATTGAATATGCGCTCCGCGATTCCATAGGCGATTCGCCGCATATCGCGTTCGGGTCTTCCGTTCATAGCGAGCTTTTTGCTATACTCCGCAATGGCGTTCCCGAATCGGTCCCGGTGCATCTCACGGATCAGTATTCGATGCTCCGTTTCAAGGGCGAGATTTTGAAGGAGATGACGGAACTCCCCATTGAAGAGCTTGCTGTATCGTGCCGCGAGCTTGAGAAAGAATGCGTCCGCGACCGCCTTCTTGCAATCGGAGAAGAAATCGAACGGCTTGAGAAATCCGGAGAAGGCGCCTCTGCGGCCCCCCTTCTCAACGACTTCCGGACGCTTTCGCTTCATTTGAAATCGCTTTCATAATCATGCCCAAAAAAAAGAAATTGCCAAAAGGCCGCGCGCACAACCGGCCGTTGAAAAAATCGGCCGCGGGAAAACAAAAAAGCCGCCCCAAAGATCGAGGGAAAGCGGCTCTTTTGCGAAAAGCCCGCGAGGCGCAGGAAAAAATCGACACGCTTCTCAAGCGGGGGAAGGAGCGCGGGTTTGTGACGTATGCCGAGATTCTCTACTACTTTCCGACAATTGAGGAGAACGTGATGCTTCTCGAGGATATCTATGCGCGCCTCGAAAAAGAAAATATCGAGATTCTTGAGTCCAAGGAATTTCTTGAAGAGAAAAAAGAGGAAAAAGGAGGAAAACGGAAGGACGATCTTGCAGGGCTCGGGGATCACGACCAGGATTCCGTCCAAATGTATCTTCGCGAAATCGGCAGGATTTCGCTTATCACCGGTGCCGAAGAAAAAGAGCTTGCAAAGCAGATCGAGAAAGGAGACCAGGAGGCGCGCCGGAAACTCACGCAGGCAAATCTCCGGCTTGTGGTATCCATTGCAAAGCGCTACGTCGGCCGATCGCCGCACCTTACGCTTCTTGATTTGATTCAAGAGGGGAATCTCGGCCTTTTCAAGGCAGTCGAGAAGTTCGACTACCGGAAGGTGTATAAATTTTCAACATACGCGACCTGGTGGATCAGGCAGG
>CAYHJX010000038.1:0-7613 GCA_964357005.1 uncultured Candidatus Saccharibacteria bacterium
GAACTACGGGGGCAACTTTGGCAGGCGGGGAAGTCCAGCGTTCTATCCATTGAACTACAGGGAGCAAAAATAAACTGCTTTATTTTTGCCTGGGGTCGCGCTGCCCGCTTCGCAATAGCTTCAGCGAGACGAGTCGGAAGCGCGACAAAGCGAAGCTATAAACCTTTCAAAATCCGTATCAACTCTTGTTTCGAAATTTCTCTTTGTTCGCGCGTAAAAAGATTTTTTAGGGTGTAGACCCCTTTCTCTTTTTCTCTTTCGCCATACAGTATAACATATCCGATTTCCATTTTTACCGCGTAGGCAAGCTGCGCCTGAAACGCTGTGTCGTCCCCCAGATAAAACGACGTATTTATGTTTTCTTGACGCAAATCACGAAGAAGTTTTGCATACTCGTCTCGCAAGTTTTCTGAAAGATTCATGAGAAGTGCCCGAACTGTTGTTTTTTTCTTTTTGAGGGCACCGAGTTTTTCAAACGCGGCATACAAGCGGTCAACACCTAATGATGCGCCAACTGCGGGCAATTTCTCGCCTGTAAACTCTTCGACAAGAGTATCATACCGCCCGCCCGCAACAATCGATCCGATTCCCGCATTCTCCGGCAACACAACTTCGAATATAAAGCCCGTATAATATCCAAGCCCGCGAACAATAGAAT
Organism: uncultured Candidatus Saccharibacteria bacterium; assembly: GCA_964357005.1. GTDB lineage: Bacteria > Patescibacteriota > Minisyncoccia > Sungbacterales > HO2-52-23 > 2-01-FULL-50-25. The sequence continues at coordinate 659 of CAYHJX010000038.1, forward strand.
AGTCAATGTCTACCTTATCCCGGCTAACGCCGAGTTTTTCTGCATAGGCGCAAATTGAATTCAAATCGGCAATTCCGGCGCCAACTGATTTTTCTTTTGCCGCTCCATCCGGGTTTTTGATAAAAGAAAAAACTTTTTTTGCGATACCGGCGCCGAATATTTTCTGAAGCTCTTTTGCGACCCCGCTTTCGCCGATTTTATCCATTTTATCAATGATGCGGAGTATATCAAAAAGTTTTTTCTCCGGAAATCCGGCATACGCCGGAAGACCATCAAGAATTTTTCTTGAATTCATCTTCATCCTGAAATTCCTGATGCCGAGATTCGTTAAAAGGTTGTAAAATACGGCAAGAATTTCTGCGTCGGCGAGAAGAGACGATACACCGACAATATCCACGTCCGCCTGCATAAATTCGCGGTATCTCCCTGCTTGCGGCGACTCGCCGCGCCAAACTTGCCCAATTTGATAGCGCTTGAATGGCTTCGGAATATCAGGATTTGCCGCGACAAAACGTGCGAGAGGCACTGTCAAATCAAATCGAAGCGATGAATCCCCCTTTTTTTCTTGAGACCCTTTTACATTGAATATAATTTTCCCCGACTCTTTCTCGCCGCCGGTCAAAACCTCCGTTCGTTCCACCGCAGGCGTTTCCAACGGGTCAAACCCAAAGTCCTCAAACGTCTTTCGAACTGTTTGAATCAGTGCCGCGCGCGCGATCGCATCCTGGGGCCCATAATCACGAAATCCGCCGGGCAACTCCGGCTTCACGCGTTTTTCTTCTACTCGTACACTCTTTCGCATATTCAAATTATACAATAAACTCTTCAAAAATTCAATTACACATATACTAAGCTATAGCTTGATATATGTGTAATTCTCCCTTATAGATTAAAATGGCGACGTACAATATACTCGTTTTTTCCCAAAGATGGCGTTATAAAGTGGAGAACATATCTTTGAATTTCAAAAAGATGCGAAAGATAATCAATAATATCACGGCAATCAGACGGATGCACAAATACGCTTTTGTGGTATTGAAAACATCCGATTCGCTTTAACTGAGAATGGAACTCATCACGCGCTCGCTTCTGTTCCTCCGGAATATCGTACATAATAACGGTCCACTTCTTATCCCAATGATGCGGTGGTGTCAGTTTCAATCTATCGTCAACAGCATCAAGCATCACAATCCTTTTCTTCCCCTCTTCGGTAATAGAAAGCACTTCTTTCCCGTTTTCCATCCGAAATTCTACCAACCGATTATCCCCGAGTTTTTTGAGAGAACGCCGCAAAGACCGATCATGAAATTTTCTCTTTTGCTTTTTTAACAGCGGCTTTAAAAGTTGTAACGCATTTGGCGCCGAAGCTGCAACAAGCACTAACCCACCCATAGCTAATGCCGCAAGAATCCCTCGCGCGACATGTCCAATTTTTTCCTTCCGCTTTCGATCCTTCATATACACATATACTAAGCTATAGCTTGTTATATGTACATATACGATTTGATACCTCTAAACATCATATAGAATCTGATGATTTTGATAAAAAACGGGTTGCCAAACGTCTTATTTTTTGCTATTATTAAGAGGTTACGGCGGCTTTGGTGTAGTGGCAGTCACAGGGGCTTGTGGAGCCCTTAGCACGGGTTCAATTCCCGTAAGCCGCCTAAGGTTAAAAACAAATTTATGTCTTGGTTAAGACCAGATCAAATACCTCATTCAAATCATGACCTGAAGAACGCTGTTGAACGAAGAATGGGGATGTACGGAGAACTTGGTCCTTTGATTTTGAATGTGTTTAATGAAGTTGATCCACTGCATGCGTTTTTTGGTGAGAATGTGGACGAATATGCTGGATATGTTGAGCGCTTTTTTCGTCAGCTAGGAGATCGAAATTTTAAAACCCTTACCGATGAAGAAATCGAAAAAATAGTAAGAGGATCGTTTCATGAATCCCAAATTGATAAGGGCTTTGTTGATGAGGATGCTATCGAAGCTCTTGTCCATGGAATAATTGCGATTCAGCATCCCCACCCATAATAGTTCGAAGTTTTTCCATTAAGTAGCACCAAAATATTATGGATATAAGAAAAATTCAAAATCGAGGGATTGTTGAAAAAATGCTTGCCTCGTTAGAGATCCGCTTCCTCGGGAAGCGACGAACATCCTCTAATGTTTTATCTTTAACGGGGCGAGAATTGTAACATATACATATGGCAGATATTGGGAAAATACAGCCTCGCGAGATCGTTGAGGAAATGAGGGAATCGTATCTTGACTACGCGATGTCGGTTATTGTTGCGCGCGCGCTGCCGGATGTTCGGGACGGTTTGAAACCGGTTCACCGACGGATTTTGTATGCGATGCACGAAATGGGTCTTACGCATACGGCAAAATTAACAAAGTGCGCAAATATTGTCGGGCAGACCCTCGGGCGATACCACCCCCACGGCGATTCGGCGGTTTACGACTCACTTGTCCGCATGGCGCAAGATTTTTCTCTTCGTTACCCCCTTATTCAAGGACAGGGAAATTTCGGTTCGATCGACGGGGATAATGCGGCGGCCTACCGCTATACCGAGGCGCGCATGACAAAGATTGCAGAAGAGCTCCTCAATGATATTGAAAAAGATACAGTACGCTTCCGCGATAACTACGACAGTACTCGAAAAGAGCCGGAAGTTCTTCCCGCTGCATTTCCGAACCTCTTGGCGAACGGAACGCTCGGCATCGCGGTCGGCATGGCGACAAACATTCCGCCCCATAATATCGGGGAGCTTATAGACGGCTTGATTCATTTGATTGACAACCCGAAGGCAACGTCAGACGACCTCATGGAATTCATCAAAGGGCCGGATTTCCCGACAGGCGGCATTATGTTTAATGAAAAAGACATCCGGCAGACCTATGCAACCGGCAAAGGCGCTATTTTGACGCGCGGGAAAGCGGAGGTCGAAGAAGAAAAAAAGGGAACGTATCAAATCGTCATCACAGAAATTCCCTACCAAGTGAACAAAGCCGAACTCATCGAAATAATGGCAAACCTTGTTCACGAAAAGCGGATTGACGGCATCCGCGACATGCGTGACGAATCGGACAAGGACGGACTCCGGATCGCGATTGACCTGAAGTCCGATGCGCAGCCGCAAAAAGTGCTGAATAATCTCTACCGGCATACCGAGCTTGAGAGAAATTTTAATTTGAATATGCTTGCGCTCGTAGACGGCATTCAGCCGCAGGTTCTCTCAATAAAAAATGTTTTGGAAGAATTTATAAAGCACCGCGAAGTCGTGGTACGGCGCCGAACCGAGTTTGATCTCGCGAAAACAAAAGAGCGGATTCATATTCTCGAAGGGTTGAAGATTGCCCTTGACCACATTGACGCAGTTATTCAGACCATCAAGAAATCAGAAGATAAAGATGCGGCACATGCGAATTTGATGAAGAAGTTCGAGCTCTCCGACAGGCAAGCGACCGCAATTCTTGAGATGCGGCTCCAAACCCTTGCGGGGCTCGAGCGCCAAAAGATTGATGACGAACTCAAAGAGAAAGTTATACTTGCGCGTTCGCTTGAAGCGCTTCTTAAAGATCCGAAAAAGATTTTACACCTCATCAAAACCGAACTCTCGGACATCAAGCAAAAATTCGGCGACGAACGGAAAACGAAACTTGTGAAATCTTCTCCGAAGGAATTTTCCGAGGAAGACCTTGTGCCCGAAGAAGAAGCGGTTGTTGTCGTAACGCGCGGCGGATACGTGAAGCGGATCAAGCCCGGAGAATACCGCATGCAAAAACGCGGCGGCAAAGGCCTTATCGGCATTGAGACAAAAGAAGAAGACGTTGTCGAGCATCTTTTGATATCCCATACGCACGCCGACCTTTTGTTTTTCACGAATTCCGGAAAAGTGTACCAGGTAAAAGCGTATGAAGTGCCGGAGGGCACCCGGACGTCAAAAGGAAAGCCCGCATTTAATTTTCTTTCCATGTCCCAAGAGGAGCGTATCACCTCGGTTCTTGCGATTCCCAAAGGAGGAAAATCACAGGGATATATCGTCATGCTCACCCGAAATGGTATAATCAAAAAAGTAGAAGCGCATGCATTTGAAAACGTGCGAAGAAGCGGCCTTATTGCGCTGACTCTGAAACAGGGCGATACCCTTGGCTGGGCGCGCCATACCCAAGGATCAGACGACATTATTCTTGCGACCAAAAACGGCCAGTCCATCAGGTTTGCCGAGCGCGATGTCCGCGCTATGGGGCGGCAAGCAGCCGGGGTCACCGGAATGCGCCTTAAGAAGAATGACGAGGTCGTCGGCATGGATGTCATTCAAGGAAAAGAAGGGCAAGCGGCGAATCTCCTTGTTATCATGGAAATGGGACTTGGAAAGCAGACGCCGATAAAATTTTACAAACGCCAGCGCCGCGGGGGATCGGGAATAAAAACCGCAAAAGTGACTCCGAAAACAGGTACCGTCGTAAATGCGAGAATCATTTGGCCGGAGGAATCCGAACTCATTGCCATATCGCGCCGAGGCCAGGTCATCCGGACAGAGCTCAAATCAGTGCCGACGCTTGGGCGCGCAACGCAGGGAGTCCGCATCATGCGTATGGAAGAAAAAGATGCTATTGCATCAATAACCACGCTCTAACAAATGGCGGAACCACAGGGGGGCGGGCCGGAAGAATTTGTCCGCCCAGAAAACGTCATAGAGGATTGGGGTCTCAAAAAAGGCGACCATGTCGCTGATTTCGGATCAGGGCACGGTTTTCTTACACTTCCCATTGCGCGCGCTGTCGGCGCAGAAGGAAAAGTGTACGCCTTAGACATCCAAAAGCCAACGCTCGACATCATCCGTTCGCGCGCGCGACTCCTTCATCTTTTGAATATCGAATGCATCTGGGCTGATCTCGAACACACGGGCGGATCAAAACTAAAAGATGCCTTTATCGACTTTGTTGTTATCGCAAATATCGCCTTCCAGGTGGAATCAAAAGACGTTATGTTTAAAGAAGCGCACCGAATCCTCCGCCCGACGGGGCGGCTTGCCGTCATCGAATGGAACGAGCGCTCGCGGATCGGCCCCCCGCGGGAACTCCGGGTCCCGAAGAAAAAAATCATTGAACTTGCCCAGCTGACCGGATTCCATTTCGACCGGGAATTCAATGCGGACGCGAACCATTACGGCATTTTATTCGCGAAGTAACCGTTTCCTATGACCACCGGCCTTAAAATAGCGTTTGTAATTTTCGTGGCGCTTGCGGTCTTTTTTGTCCTTGTTTTTACCGGCGTCATACGGAGACGCGAGCCGCCCCCCCCGTCGGTTACCATCCAATTCTGGGGAACCAATGACTCGGAGGATCTATGGCGAGATACCATACAAGCGTATACGAAAGAATTCGATCACGTCGAAATCAAATATACGGAGATTCCCGAAGAAACGTACGAAGAATTTCTCATAAACAAGCTCGCGGAAGGAAAAGGCCCCGATATATTCATGCTCAAAAACTCATGGATCGAGAAGCATAAAAATAAAATCAATCCCTTTCCACAAGCGCTCGAAGACGCATCCGGCTACTATCCAAAGGACTTCAAGCGAACATTCGTTGATATTGCCGCAGACGATCTCATCACGAAAGACGGCGACATTATCGGCATGCCGTTTTTCATTGATACACCAGTCCTCCTCTATAACAAGGATATCTTCAATTCCCACAAGATTGCGATTCCTCCGAAAACATGGGACGAAGTTGTCGAAGTATCCCGTTCGCTCACCGAGCTTACCGAGGTGGGAGATATTATCCGAAGCGGCATTGCAATGGGCTCCGCAACAAACGTCGAACGATTTCCTGAAATCATCTCATCCCTCATATTTCAGGCGGGAGATACTATTATAGACAATCAGGGCATTGACCTCACGTCTTCGGCGGAAAATGCGCTAGCGTTTTATACGTCGTTTGCCGATCCGACAAAATCCCACTATTCGTGGAATATCCGGATGAAAAATTCACACGACGCGCTTGCAGACGGCACTGCCGCAATGGCAATCGGCCTTTCAAGCGACATCGCGCGAATTAAAGCGCGAAATCCGCACCTCAATCTCGGCATTGCTCCATTCCCCCAGCAAAAAAACGCGAACCAGCCGGTCGTATACGGAACATATTATTTCCTCGCAGTATCAGACACGTCTGACACACGAGACGAAGCGTGGAAATTCCTGCTCTATGCCGCGTCAGAAACATTTGTACGATCATATTTGGATGCATCGGGCCGCCCGCCGGCGCGGCGCGACATTATCCAGCAAGGAACCCAAAACCCCGACTTGGATATTTTCTATTCCCAGGCGCTTATTGCGAAAAGCTGGAACATACCGGATGACCGTGCGGTCGAGAATCTCGTACGCGAAATGATAGAGTCAGTTGTTTTGAAAACAACGACCCCAGCCCGCGCCTTGACCACATTCAAGCAAAAACTCCAGTTTATTGTAAATCGGTGATATCGTCCATGCGGCACGACGCGACAAAAGTTATTACACGCGCTTTCGCACTGTTCACAATTGCCATACTTCTTTTTGCGGCAGCTGCGCCGCTCGTCGCACTCGCTTGGTCGCCAAGCGACCCAATTGTCCCCCGATGCAATATCACCGAACGGTCCGGCGATCAAATCACCGGCCTCACGACAATCTGCACATTCTGCCATTTTCTTGAACTTGTCCAAAATCTTCTGAATTACATGTGGTGGGTTATAACCCCGACGGTTCTTACGATTGCCCTCATCTACGGAGGCGCTCTTATGTTCGTTTCCTCGACCCAAGGAAATACGGCGCTTGCCGAGCGGGGCAAGAAAATAATAGGACATGCGCTTTTGGGCGTGGTGCTTGTATTCGGCGCGTGGATCATCATTGATACGTTTATCAAAGCGCTCGGCGGAAGAATCGGATCAAACACAGATCGGAAG
>CAYHJX010000039.1:0-7426 GCA_964357005.1 uncultured Candidatus Saccharibacteria bacterium
TGGAAAAACCCATCTCATTCAGGCAATCGGGAACGAACTTTTGGCAAAATCCCCGCAGACAAAAGTAAAATACGTTTCTTCTGAAAAATACATGGTGGAAATTGTGGAGGCCCTCAAAAACCAGGACATGCACCGGCTCAAGGAAAAATACCGCGCCATTGATCTTTTGATTATGGATGACATCCAGTTTATTGCGCGGACGGAAAAGATGCAGGAAGAATTTTTCCACACATTTAATGCCCTCTACGAAAAAAATAAGCAGATTATTATTTCTTCCGACCGTCCGCCCCACGCAATCTCAACCCTTGAGGAGCGCCTGCGATCCCGCTTTGAAGGAGGCATGATCGCGGATATCGGGCTTCCCGACGTTGAAACCCGTTTTCTTATTATAAAAACCAAGGCCGAAGAGCGCGGTGTCACCATCCCCGAGGACGCCCTTCGCCTTGTCGCCGAACGCATCAAAACAAACATCCGGGAGCTCGAGGGCATGCTCAATAAAATTATTATGAGTTCAAAGCTCTCAAATACCCCCGTTACAAAAGAGGGGGTTGAAAAAATTATCTCAAGCCACGCCTCCGCTCCGAAAAAATTTATCTCCGCCCGGAAAATAATAAAAATTGTCTCCGAATTCTACGACATTAAAGAGCGGGATATTGTGAACAGCTCCCGAAAAAAGGATTTTGTCCACCCCCGCCAAATTGCGATGTTTCTTATGCGGGAAGAACTTCGCCTCTCATATCCGTCGATTGGAGAAAAATTTGGTGGTCGAGATCACACCACCGCGATCCATTCATGTGAAAAGGTTGGGGAAGAATTGAAGACGAGTCAGGAATTAGAAGAAGAAATTCGCTTAATAAAAGACCGTATATTCAGTGAATAACTTTTTTATTTTTTTATTTTCCGGTTTTCCCACACTATTTCCTATTTCTTTTTTTTACCCATCATCCATCTCTATATGGGAATTCTTATATATAAACAATTTATCCAAGTATAATAATAACAAATATATATTTTTATATACTTTATTATTACTATGAAGTTCACGTGTTCAAAAGATATTTTTGAATACACCTGCGCGTCGTGCGAGCGCTTTATTGGGAAGAATATAAACCTCCCTATTTTGAGTTCCTTTTTTATTGAAACAACACAGTCAACCATAGTCGTTACCGCAACAAATCTCGAGTATGCTATCCAAATTTCACTTCCCGCAAAAATCTATTCTCAGGGGAGCGTGTGTGTCCCGGCGCGGATCATCACACAATATATCCAATCAATAAAAGAGGAAACAATTGAATGTGAAGGAAAGCAAAACACCCTCGTCATAAAAACACCATCCCGGGAAGGAAAAATAAACGGAATGAACCCCGAGGACTTCCCCATTATTCCAAAAATAAAAAAAACAAGCTCCTATACGGAGGCATCACTTCCTATCATTGAGGCGTTTGGATTGGTTCTTCCCGCCGTTTCTACATCGGAATTTAAACCGGAACTTAATGGGGTGTTTGTGTCTATAAGACAAGGGGAAACACTCTGCGCCGCAACCGACACGTTTCGGCTCGCCGAAAAGAAAATAAAAAAAGAACGGGGCCGCACAGAGGAAAAAAAAGAATTCATTCTTCCGATGAAAATAGCGCAGGAAATCGTTCGCGTTTTTGGTGAGGAAGATCAGCCAATTACATTCTCATTTGGAGAAAATCAAATTGAAATAACGACAAAACAGGTGCACATATTCTCCCGTCTTATTGAGGGGGCATTTCCCGAATACTCTGCAATAATTCCCAAAACATTTTCTACATCCGTCTTTCTTCCTAAAAACGAAATTATAAACGGGGTGCGCGCGTCAAGTATTTTCGCGTCAAAACTGCAGGATGTCGAGTTTCGGTTTTCTCAAAAAAAACTTGAGATTGTATCTGAAAATACCGAAATCGGACTCACCAAAATTTCGCTTCCGATCGCGATGAGCGGGAAACCGCTTACCATAAGCTTCAATCACCGGTTTCTCCTTGATGGTCTTCTTGCTGTTCAGGAAGACGAGGTCTTTTTTGGCGCAAACGAGCCGAACACCCCGGTGTTTCTCAGAAACAAAAGCGACACGTCATTTACATACGTGGTGATGCCGATTCGGGCGAGCTAACTATTGCGCTAGCGCTCGAGGATGACAATGGACTTTTCTTCCTCCCCCCGGTTGCCGAGTATATCATACGCAACAGAGCGAAGGAGGTGGGTTCCGGCAACAAGGGGTGTTTCCAAAAGAAACTCAACGGTGTCGGACGAGGGTGATACATCTACTCCACTCAGGACATCGTCAACAAAAAATGAGATTTCGCGAAGGGGAAATACGTGAGCGATTTGAACAGAGATTAAGGCGGGGGATTGAGCAAAAACAAGGTCCGCGGGAAGTGAGACAAATGTTATGAGCGGACGCGCCTCTTCTGTGTGGGTTGAATCTGACTCTGTCGGCGGTATAACATCCGGCAAGGGATGCGCGGCAAGCCACCCCGAAATCCCCGCGAGCCAGTTTTTGAACTGCGGGTCTTCTTCCGGATATTGCGGCGGGGGCCCAAGCGGGTCTTTTTTGTTTACCGCAGAAAGGATAGTTGTTACCGGGCCGAATGTTTTTTCCACCACGAGTTCCGGCGGGGTAAACTCGGTCGCCAGTTTTCCTGACAGCGAATCAATGCGGACAACGGGACCGCTTCGGTAAAGCCCCCGCAAAACGGGTTTTTCAGGGAATTCTTTTTCCGGCGGGACAAAGCTCTCCGGCGGGACCGACGCAAGGGCGCCCGCAAGAAATTCGTGCCACATCGGAGCCGCAACCATTGCCGAGAGCCGCTCGCGCTCGATGGTTGAGTTGTCGCTGTTCCCGACCCACACGCCCGCAACAAGCGAGGGACTGTATCCGACGACCCATGCGTCGCGGTAGTCCTGCGTTGTGCCTGTTTTTACCGCAATCTCTCGGTCGGGGAAATAAAGGGCGCTTGTCGGGCCAAACACGGGGGACCGGGCGGCGTTGTCTTTCAAAATATCAGTAATACGGCGGGCGATTTCTGTATCGAGCACCGGGGTACCACGCGGTTCTTGTTCAAAAAGAATTTTTCCGCGGGCGTCTTCAACCCGAGTAATTGCCGTTTTCGGATAAAGAATTCCGTCTTGGGCAAACACGCCAAAAGCAGACGTCATTTCAAGGAGCGTGACCTCTGCGCCGCCCAATACCAAAGAAAGCCCGTAGCGATCCGGTTCAGTCAGGGTTGTGATGCCTGCGGCAGAAGCGGTATCAATCGAATCCCGGATATTCGCAAGGTAGAGAAGTTTTACCGACGGCACATTCATACTCTGCGCAAGCGCCTCACGGAGCGTGACTGGGCCTCGGTATTTCTTATCGTAGTTTTGCGGATGGTAGCAGATATCGGGGTCCTGGACTGCGGGTCCCGGCGTACCGTCGGGATTGCAGAGCGGATTAAATTCCGTGGGGACGTCAAAAAGAACCGTCTCGGGCGTGTAGCCCTTTTTAAAGGCGGTTGCGTATACAAACGGTTTGAATGAAGACCCGGGCTGGCGTTTCCTCAAAGAAATATTGACGTGGGGGTCGAATTTGCAGGAAACACCAGGCGTGCAGCCGTCTGGTTTCGGAGCCATCCAGTAGTCGCGCGAGCCAACCATCGCAAGGATTCCTCCGGTTTTCGGATCTATGGCAACAAGTCCGGCGTTGTAGACGCCAAGCCCTTCGTTTTTTTCTGCTCCTTTTTTCACCGCATCTTCGGCTCTTTTTTGCAGACCCGCATCAAGAGTGGTGATAACCGAAAGTCCGCCCTGCTCCACATATTCTTCGCCAAAGAGCTCAGTGAGGAGTTCGCGTACATAGAGGACAAAATGAGGCGCAATGATTGATTGCGGGTGGAGAGAAAAAAGAAGCCGTTCGCTTTTTGCAGCGAGGGCATCATCCCGCGAAATAAACCCCTCCTCCGCCATCCGGTCAATAACCCATTCCTTGCGCGAGATAAGATCTTCTTTGTGAGAAAAATAATAAGTGGGCGCCTGAAGGAGCGAGGCAAGCGTCGCCGCCTCCGCAATGGAAAGATCGCGGACGTCTTTCGAAAAATAAATCCGCGCGGCAGCGGATACCCCATACGCATTTGATCCGTACGGCACCTGATTTAAGTACATTTCAAGGATTTGATCCTTTGAGTAGACGGTTTCGATGGAAAGCGCGAGGAGCGCTTCTTTCACCTTGCGGGAGTATGTCTTTTCCGGCGAGAGTATGGAATTTTTCACAAGCTGCTGCGTGATGGTCGAGCCGCCCTGGCGGATGTCGCCAGACGTGAGATTTTTTACGAATGCCCGGAGGATTCCGCGGACGTCAACTCCAGCGTGCTTGTAAAAGTTGCTGTCTTCCGCAACAACAACCGCGTTTCGTACGTGGGGCGGGATCTCGGAAAGCGGAATAACGGTCCGGCGTTCGTCTCCGTGTATTTCGTAGAGAATGATTGTGCCGGTCCGATCGTAGATTTTTGTCGATTGGGCAACCGACCGGGCGTCAAGCCGCCGCGGATCCGGAAGGTTTTGGACAATCGTGTAGGCAGCCCACACGCCGGCGATTGTGACCAAGAGAAAAAAGGATATGAGCGCATATCCGATTCGCCGTGCCCGTTTTGACTTTCGGCGCGAGAACATATGAATCACGAAAAAAAGTATAAAACAAAATCCGCGATATATCCAGAGGGCGCGCCGTGTCCTTGCGCCGGAGCACGTGGTATGATTATATGCATCGAGAGACCCGCATCATGAAGCAGAAAAAAAGCATATCACTTTCATCTGATGCATTCACCCGGGGGGCTGACCAGATTATCGGCGCTGAGGATTTGGAAAGAGCGTTCGGAGAAGGGAAAAAGCTCAAGATAAAACTTGGGATTGACGCGACAGCGCCGTTTTTGCACATTGGCCACGCAGTAACCCTCTGGAAGCTGCGGGAGCTTCAGGAGGCGGGGCATCTCGTCCAGATTCTTCTCGGTGACTTCACCACGCGGATTGGAGATCCGACCGGACGGTCAAAAGCGCGCCCGGTTTTGTCTCCGAAGGAAATAGAAAAAAATGCAAAAAAGATTTTTTCCGACATCGGAAAAATTCTCCTTCGGGACCCGCGCGTGTTTGAGCTCCGGAGAAACTCAGAATGGTATAAAAAAATGAAAACCGGGGAGTTTTTGCAGATACTTTCTCTCGTGACGCACGCGCGGCTCATTGAGCGCGACATGTTCCAGGAGCGGATGCGCCGCGGCGAGGAAATCCACATGCACGAGCTTCTCTATCCGGTACTCCAGGGGTACGACTCGTATATGCTGGGGTCTGACTGTACCATTATCGGGTCTGACCAGCTTTTTAACGAGTCCATGGGCCGATTTTTGCAGGAGAAATTCGGCATGCGCCCCCAGAGCATTGTCACGGTAAAACTTCTTCCCGGGCTTGACGGAAAGGAGAAGATGTCAAAGTCAGCCGGAAATTATATTGCGATTGCTGATTCGCCCCGCGACATGTTCGGCAAAGCAATGACGCTTCCGGACGGGCTTATCAACGATTACCTCATCATGTATACGGATGTTCCGATTGAGGAAATCACCAGATGGCGCGCGAAAGTCGAGGAAGGGGAAAATCCGATGAACGCTAAACTCTTTTTAGCAGAAGCGCTTGTGCGGAGGTATCATGGGGGCGCCGCCGGCCAGAGAGAGCGGGATTATTTTGTGTCTCTCTTTTCAAAAAAAGAAATTCCGGACACGGTCCCCGCGCGCGCGATCAGGCACGGAGGGTACGACGCACTTTCCTTTGTCATGGAAACAGGCATGGTTGAGTCGCGGTCAGACGCGCGCCGCCTCATTGGAGAGGGAGCGATTGAGGTGGACGGGAAAACGCTTGCGTCTCCGCGCGAGAATGTTTCCGTGCGGCCCGGAATCATTGTCCGAATCGGGAAGAAAAAGATATTCAGAATTTTATAGCGGAGTGGATACGCAAAAAACTATAAAAACCCTCCGACGTCACGTCGGGGGTTTTTATAGTCAGCTATTCGGTATCTTCATCGTCCTCTGAAATATCGTCATCGTCTTCTTCGTCATCATCCTCGTCTTCACTCTCGTAGTCGTCATCAACATCAACATCTGCGTCGTCGTAATTAAACGTGTCGTGATCCATACGTTATTATTCGTTCGCTTTTCCAAGCGTATCGAATTCGACCTTTAAGTACTATGTGTATTGGGGCACTACCCAAGCTTGTTCAAAAGAAACGCCGTAAGTGCGATTCCGATTGCATCAAACACATCGTCCGCGGCACGGAGTGATGCGGCGCCCCCAACCGACAGGCGAATCATTTTTTCGACTTGCCGCTTGTCCGCGCGCCCGTGGCCGGTTACCGATTTTTTTACCTCAAGCGGAGTATACTCAAAGAGTGTAATTTTTTGGAGAACCGCTGTCAAGAGGATTATTCCACGGACTTCGGATACGGCAAGCGCGGTCTTTCGATTTTTCTCAAAAAAGAGTTTTTCCACCGCAACCGCGCGCGGATGCCACTCGACGCACAGGCGGGAAAGCTCCTCATGGGTTTTCAGAATGCGCTCTTCTGGAGACGGGGATGCGACTGAAAGGAGGCCCGAATCAAGAAGGCGGGGTACCCGGTTCTCTGAAGAAAGGACCGCGTATCCAATGGATGTGGTCCCGGGGTCTATGCCAAGAATGATCATGGCGAGGTGTTCGTATATACGGACTGAATGTCCGGGTGGTTTGCGAGCTCTTCGGTGAGCGCGGCAAGGATCGTGGCGTTTTCGTGGGAAAGCGTGATTTGCGTTTTTGCCATATAGCTCATATCCGCCTCGGTTGGGAGAATATTGCGCTTGCGGAGGGCTTCGCGGACGCGTTCAACATCAGCCAGCTTTGTTTCCACAATCCATTCGGTTGTTTCCTCATGAACGTCGCGCGCGCCCGCGTCAATAAGCGCGAGCTCAATCTCGTGGTTTGTGTCGCCGGACGGCGGTCGCGCGACCGCAAACACACCGACCCGTTCAAAATTCCAGAGAACTGATCCGGGGTCTACAAGCTTTGTGCTGTGGCGGCCGAGAATCTGGCGAATGTCGGCAAGTGACCGGTTTGTATTGTCCGTGATTCCTTCAATGAGGATTGCGGTTCCTTCGGGCCCGAGCGCTTCGTAGAGAAACTCATGGAGGGTGTCTGCATCGGACGCCCCTCGCGCCCGTTCAATTGCGCGCTCAATATTGTCTTTTGGGAGTCCGAACGAGCGCGCCCGCTCAATCGCGGCGCGGAGGCGGTGGTTTCGCGCGGCGTCAGGCCCCCCCGAGCGCGTCGCAACCGTTATTTCCCGCGCAAGTTTTGAATAGAGCGCCCCCCTTTTTTTGTCGGTCGCCGCTTTTTTATGCTTTATTTGAGCCCA
>CAYHJX010000040.1:0-7362 GCA_964357005.1 uncultured Candidatus Saccharibacteria bacterium
GGGATTCTCTCGCAACTTTTGTTTGGTAAAAATACCGGCGTCCTGATATTGCGCTTCTCCTTGCTTCCCGAGATAGGAGACTCATGTGCGCGTGATGAACCGTTGACGAATAATATAACCAGAGTATATACTACGGATATATGGAAAAGACACTTCTTAATATAAAGACCGATAAAAAGCTCAAAAAAGAAGCACAGATGGCCGCACGAGAACTCGGGCTTCCTTTGGGGACTATTGTTAATGCGTATCTCAAGGAGTTTATACGAGAAAAACGGATTATTTTTTCAGTGCCTCCTGTACCGAACAAACGCACCCAAAAGTTACTCACAGAGATTGCAAAAGATATACGGAATGACAAGAAAGTGGACGGACTGTTTACGTATGAAGAGGCGGTTCAGCATCTCGATCATTTATGAGAGTTTCCTTCCATAAGAATTTTGGCAAAAATTATAGAAGGCTTCCAAAATCAGTAAAGAACTCGTTTAAAAAGAGACTGCGACTTTTCATCGCTGATCCTATTAATCCGGTACTTGACAATCATGCTCTTCACGGCGAATGGCGAGATTTTCGGAGTATCAATATAACAGGCAATTTCCGCGCGCTGTATAAACAACTGAACGATGAAGTAATAGAATTCGTTATCATCGATACACATAGTAATTTGTATTCTTAAATACGTCTGAATTTCTTGATTTGTTTTCGGAAGATATAGAATAGCCTTTTCTTATATGTATGAAACACTGGGAAATTATTGTTGTCATCTGTTCAATCCTTTTCTTCGGGTTTTTGTTTTCCCGGGATTCTCTCGCAACTTTTGTTTGGTAAAAATACCGGCGTCCTGATATTGCGCTCGTTCTCGCTGTCCGGGACACTAATCTCCATATGGGTCTTGGCAACTATTATTTCAACGGCGGAGCGTATGATCTTGGAAAATCAAAGCGGGTGTATGAAAAAGTAATCCGTAGCTCATCCACTCCCCCGCTCTGGGCGCACTACCAGAATAGGAACGTTAGTATACAGTGCATATTGCATCATTTGCTATCGCAGATATACTTGAAATATGGCAAGGAAAAAAACGACAATCGAAGAGCTGGCACTAATGGTGGGCAGGGGTTTTAGGGGTGTTGATAAGCGTTTTGATGCTATCGAGCAACGATTTGGAGTAGTTGATCGCCGGATTGATGCCCTTGCTGACATTGTTGCAAAACTTGCAAAGGCGATGGACGATAATTTTAGACATGTATACGCACGACTTGATCGTATACGGGATGATATTTCTGACGTCCCTGCAATGAGAAGCGAACTTCGCGATCTTCGTGAACGCGTATCACGCCTCGAGCGGAAAGTGTAGAAACATTTTTCTGCCCGCATCATTTGTTTTTTAACTCCCCGCATCGGGAGTTTTTGGGCTCAGGGTGCATTATATCAGTCTGAAAAAGCGTGATCTTGACACTCTGACATCGGACATCTATTATAGGGTCATAAGTTATACTTTCTAACTTTCTTCCATATTATGGCATATAAAGCAAATTCTATCCCTCTTGTTACCGTAAAGACAAAATATCAAGTTACGCTCCCCGTTTCAGTTCGCAGGAAAGCCGATGTTTCGGTTGGTGATATTCTTGAGGCAAAAGTCGAGGGAAAACAGATTACCCTCACGCCGAAAAGCATTATTGACCGGGAGCTTCTGCGGGCACTCGAGGATGTAAAAGCAGGCAGAGTTTCTCCCGTTTTTTCTACTGCAAAAGAGGGTATTCGATGGCTCCATTCTCAGGTAGGCAGATCCCCTGGCAGAAAACGAATAGTAAGGAAACAATAGATGCGATATCGCTTTACTGATCGGGCACGCGGTCAATATAAAACGGCTCCACGAGGCATCCAGCTCGCTTTTGATCGTCGAATCGCGCTACTCATCAAAAATCTTCAGCATCCTTCTCTCTGAGCGAAGAAGTATGATGAGTCACGAGATATTTGGCAAGCGCGCATCACAAAAGGATGGCGCTTTTATTTTCTGATTCAAAGCGACGTATATATCATTCTTTCCATTACTCCGCATCCGAAATAACAGAATAGATTCAGTATTTGATGAAACGCCGGGAAATTATTGTTGTCATCTGTTCAATTCTTCTCTTTGGGTTTTTGTTTTTCCGGGATTCTCTTGCAAATTTGGTTTGGCAAAAATACCGGCGTCCTGACGTCGCGCTCGTTCTCGCGGTCCGAGATACAAAGCTTCTTATGGACCTCGGAAACTACTATTTCAACGGCGGGGCGTATGATTTGGAAAAATCAAAGCAAGCGTATGAAAAAGCAATCGGCGCTTCGACCTCGACTCCCCCGCTCTGGGCGCATTACCAGCTTGGACGGATTTATTTTTGACGGACCGAACTTTTATTTGTATAATTAGGCCATGCGAAAATCACTATATTCATTTCGAATCATTATTGAACCGGATGATCCTCGAGGATACCACGGTTTTGTTCCGATTCTGCGAGGGCTCCATACGAGCGGCAGGACAATTGATGAAGTGAAGAAAAACCTCCGTGAAGCAATTCGGTGCCATATTCAGGGATTTGCAAAGGATGGGGTAGATATCCCCCAAGAGGAAAATGCCTTTGAAGTTATTCAATCGTTTTCCGCACGTGAGTTAGCGGTAGGGTAATTTTAAATCCTTCTCGTATGGGTAGACTTCCGGTCGTAAAGGCGAGAGAACTTATCTGAGTTTTGGAGAGACTCGGATTTTTTAAATATCATCAAGTCGGAAGCCATGCACAATTTAAAAATCACGGTGGGAAGAGGATTACTATTTCTATTCATTCAGGAAAGGATGTCGGGAAAAAGACTCTGCGGGGGATTATAGATGATTTGGAGATAACCGTTGAGGAATTTATTGCAGTGTTGAAGGGCGGGCATAAATCATGAAACATTGGGAAATTATTGTTGTCATCTGTTCAATTCTTTTCTTTGGATTTCTATTTTCTCGGGATTCTCTCGCAAATTTGGTTTGGCAAAAATACCGGCGTCCTGACGTCGCGCTTGTTCTCGCGGTCCGAGATACAAAACTCCTCATGAATCTCGGAAACTACTATTTCAACGGCGGGGCGTATGATCTTGAAAAATCAAAGCAGGCGTATGAAAAAGCAATCGGCGCTTCGACCTCGACTCCCCCGCTCTGGGCGCACTACCAGCTTGGACGGATTTATTTTGTGGAAGGGGATTTTGAGCGCGCGCTCGAAGAGGTAAATAAAGAATTAGAGGCATATCCGGGGAATTTCCGATCACTCTATGTCCGCGGGCTTGTTTACGGGTATCGCGGCTATCCCGGGGATATTGAAAAGGCCGAGGCAGATTTCAGGCGCTTTACCCAATGGGCGCCTCGGGAATGGGCCGGATATAATGATTTAGCGTGGATACTCTTAAAGTCCGGAAAGTACCGTGAGGCAAAAGAAGCGGCTGAACGCGGTATCAACGAGGCGCTTGGCGGAAGCGAGAATCCGTGGCTTTGGAATTCGCTTGGTGTTGCCGAGTTAAACATTGGAGAATATAAAGCAGCAAAAACGGCGTTTGAAAACGCGCTTCGCTATTCAGAAGGGATCACCGAGGTAGAATGGCGAAAGGCATACCCCGGAAATGATCCGGCGAGCGCCGGAGAAGGACCGCAGGTATTTCGAAATACGATCGAGGAAAACCTCCGGCGCGCAGAAGCCGGAATCAATGCTCAATAAGGCGGAGGCGCTGGGCTTTGGTTTCTGGCCGGAATCGTGAGACAAAAATTATCTCGAACGCCGCCAATCGGCCCTCTTCAAGAAAATCGTGAAGCGTTTTTGAGGCAGTTAGGAATATTCGTTTGGATATTTCCCGGCGTGCAGTTTCCACTGCCACAGGATGCTCACTCATGGCACTCCGCGGAATAAGCGAGAGTTCGAATATTGGTTTTATTTCATCATCTCTTTTATCCTCTTTAACCACACCGCGGAAATCCAGCTCAAACCAATCATCTAAATCGCGCAACACGCGCTCAATCTCATCGGTGCGCAGAATCCCCCCCGCGACCTTGATGATGTCGTGATCAATTCTTCCGGTAACTTCAAAGGTGAAAGCGGCGCCGCAGGCGCACAGCTCGGCGTTCACAGTCCTTCCGGCGTCCCCCGTGCGGTAGCGGATCATCTGTTGCGGTGTTTCGTATAGTTCGGTAACAACGATTTCGCCTTCCTCTCCGTGTGGTACCCACGCGCCATCGTCGGGTTTGGTGACCTCGAACATGAAATGGGGGTAATGATGATAATAGGTGAAGTGTTTATTTCTTAGGAATCGGCATTGGTACCCTGGGGCGCCGAGTTCCGACGAACCGTAAAATGTAGCTATCTCGGCATTAGGGAACTGCCGATGGAGAATGTTGTATTCACGTTCGCCGTAGCGCTCTCCCATTAGTTGTATGGCGGCGATATGTTTTCGCGTGGCTTCGTGAATGCATCCCCCAAATCGAATCGCCATCGTGGGTGTAGACTCCAAACTGTCCGGCTGGTAATCATCAATTACGTTCTGGAAATCAGGCATGTTTTGATATCTCGTAACAACAATCAAGGGCGGCGGTTGTTCCGGCCGACGATATAGGTCCATCACATAGGCAGCGTTGCTATCGCCGCGCAACACAAGACAACGGCTACCGGCCAGAGTATAGTCGGGCATCTTATTACGAAACAGCAGTAGCGGCCGAAGACCGCTGGTTCCCGATGTATGTCTAAGAAAATTTATCTTCTCTGGCGGCATATACAGTCGTTCAAAAGGAGAAACAGCCGAAAGTTCTGCTCGCGTAAGCCGCGGCACATGAATAATGTCAGAAATGTTTTTTAAATCGTGCTCCGGATTGAAACGATCTCGGTTGAACTTCTCCCGATAAAAATTCGACCGAGGACTGGTGAGTACTCGGTTCACTACTTCTTTAAACTTCCTGAAACCGTCTTCGGATAAGAAGACCGGATTTTCCTTCTCGCGACTCATTTCACTTTTTATTCAAATATCCCGCAGCCGATGAAAACCTCCGGGCGCGGATTGGTTTTTGTTGCGGCGCTTTTTACCTCGCAAGAAAACCCGGAAAACGCTGCCAACGAAATCGGAGGTATACGCGGGGATGCCTTCAAACCTAAACTCTGGAGCATGCTCGCTCCCCATGCGAGCGCAATCATTGCTCCGCCGATGGCTATGGCAAGAACGCGATTATCCAATTTAAAAAGCTCTGTCTTCATTCTCAAGTAGTACCTTTAGCGTTAATATATACGTATACACTAATCCCCAGATGCTTTTGTGTCAAAGAAACAATTCACAGTTGTACTCATAGCCGCCGTAGCGGTTTTAATTGTTGGTCTTGCGGCATTCTTCCTTGAAAGCGCTTCGATGAAAGAAAACAGTGCGCTTGGGTCCTTCCTGCTTTTAGAAGAAGAAGATCCACTTTTCGATATTCCGGGAGCGACCCCGGCGGAACTCCGCGATATCACAGCCATCATCGAAAAGGCGGGAGAACGAACAAAGACAAGTTTGGAGGAGGTGGGGGTTAACCGCCAACTCTACCCGATACATTTTTGGGAAAGTCTAGCTGCTGTCGCGGAGGCGCGGGAACATTTTATTGAAAATTCAACTCGCTGGCGTGGATTAATCCTTGTTCTCCGCCAGTACCAAACTCTCGCAAGCTACCGCCGCGATCTCGAGGAATTCTCGCTCCTCTGGCAGGAAGCGGCCGACGAAACAAAAAATGGGCTTTCTCCGGGCGTCTCGTTTATCTTCCTCCCCGGCGTTTCAACCAATTTTGCTATTATAAATAGCGCTCTGGCGTTGCACCAAAAAAATATCGAAACCCTAAAAAACGAATTTGCCGAGCGTGCTAAGTGTCTTTTTTTTGGCCAATGCCCACTGCCAAGAGAAGCACGGCAGAAAAACTTATCGGGTGAGCAAACGCTGGACAATAAAACATTATCCCTTCTTCCCTTATCTCATCTAGAAAACTCACGACGTTACCTCAACGCCGTCACGCGGGAGCCAAGCGTCTATCTGGTAGAAACTTCTTGCTTCGGCGAGAAAAATTCCGCAGCACTCCTTGCTTGGGAACGCCGCTATCAAAATATTCCCCCATCGCTTTTGCCAAAACTCGCGACAAACTCTTACTTCCGATTCTTCGGCGAGCATAAACCCCTTCCGTCGGATCGCCTGGTATACGACGCGGGTTTGGCCTTTGTTTGGCAGTTGGAGTCGAATTGGTACATGTGCCCCGACCTTGAGTACTATCCCGAATTCGCTACTCTGCTTCTTTTTAAGGAAGCGGTCTTGCGCGAGCCGTTCTCGAATCGTCTCGACGCCGCTAGTTTCGCCGTCTCGCCGGAAACCATCACGAAACTGCGTGAAGCCGAAGATCGTTTGCGGGAAGCGCATTTTGTTGACGCATCGCTCGTTGGAGAATATCTTCGGACATTGCGTGCGCTCCGTTTGGAAATTGGGAAAGAGGATCCTGTTAAAAGCAAAGCTTCTGGCGGGGTAAACAAGCAGAATAAGCAGTTGCAAGCAGAACTTGAGAAACAGGAACGAATTTGGGAAACCCGAACTGGCAATTTTTCTTCTGTCATGCGCCGCCTTGATCCCGAAAGCGCGACATTCATAACCCTTGCGACGTCAACCGCAACCACAAGCCGCCTCGTTTCGGTAACCCTAACGCGAAGCTACTTCTCGCTTCTTTTCGGCAGCTGGAACTCGTCAATCTGGCGTCTTGCCGAGCGGCCATCTTTCACCGCTAATGCTGAGGTATCGCTAAAACACCAGTCACTGGCGGGCTTTTGGGAACTAGAGAAGCAATATGGAGACGCATACATAGAATCGGCCCAAATGCTTTCCATAGAAGGACTCGATAAGTTGTTTAAGAAATAGCGGGGCTTGTGTAAAAGATCGTTTATTTAAATCGCTGGCGCAGTGCTATAATAAAATCATGTGAAACGCCATACTGCCGTTTCAAACGCAAGTATAATCATAACAAGCGCTTTTGTGATCGCGCTTGCGTTTTTGGCGTTTTCAAAAGCGGATGATACGGAATCAATATCTGCGTTCAATTCTCCCCAATGGACCCAGGAAAGCGGATTGGGTATTACGGTGCCGGCCTGCGGTTCATCCACCGCATGCGGAGCTTCTGGGCAAAGTGCCGTATGTACGACCTGCAGCGGCGCATCTCCATCTGTTGAATTTACTTGGGCTGACGGAGGGAATACCGAGAGTGTAACATGCGAAACCGTGAGGATCGGAACTTGGCTAGTCGGGCAAGCTTCCAGCACTGCGGTTCGTATTGCTGATGGTCTTCCTTGCAGCGGAAATTATACGTGGACCGGC
>CAYHJX010000041.1:0-4177 GCA_964357005.1 uncultured Candidatus Saccharibacteria bacterium
GCGAAACACGCCTCAAGATTAGGTATCGTTTAGATCCGTAAGAGACTATTACGTTGATAGGCTACAGGTGGAAGGCGAGTAATCGCTTGAGCCGAGTAGTACTAATAGATCGAATTCTCTTTCACCTTCCGAGATTTCATTCTTTCTTTGATGTAGACCCATATAATTGCTGGCGATGATTTCCTGGTGATTTATCCTTGTGTGTCTTACCTCTTCCCCTCGCTAATAAAAGTTTAGTGAGGGGTTCCGCATTCCGAATCTGCCGGTGTTTTACCTAGGTGTGTCCTACCTGATCCCATTCCGAACTCAGAAGTAAAAGCGCCTAGGCCTGATGATACTTGAGTGCTTCGCACTTTGGGAAAGTAAGGTACGCCGGCATATTCGGGAAAGCGGAGTGATCCGCCGACAGGCGGAGAACGGAGTCCCGCACTAAACGCGATGCGTTTTAGTGCGGGATAGGGTTTGCCGGGATATCTTCGCCAGCAATGTTTCAGAAAACCGGGTAAAACCGGTTTTTTTGACTGTCCATCAGAAGCCAGCCGCCATTGGCTTTTTTTTGTTTCTCAATTATCATTGGCATATGTCGTGGCGGTTCCGAAGACAATTTGCGGCGGTTTCTATTCTCCTTTTGTTTCTTGGGATTTTTGGAGTTGTGTTGTACTGGCGGCTTAAGCCCCTGCCGACCTGCTCTGACAGCAAGAAAAATCAAAATGAGCTTAATGTGGACTGCGGGGGGCCCTGCGAGCCGTGCGAGCTGAAGCATCCGAAGGGTGTGACTGTTCTCTGGGCGCGCACGGTTTCCGTTTCTCCGGGCGCGTATGACGCCGTTGCATACATCAAGAATCCGAATGAGATTTTAGCGTCAAACTCGTTTGAATACCGGTTTTCGCTTTTTGACGAGCGGGGGCTCGTTGCCGAGCGAAGCGGGACGACGTATCTTTATCCGCAGGAAAAAACGTATATTGTTGAAGCGGGGATTCCTGCAGAGCGTCCTCCGACCCGTGTCGAATTTGCGGTCGTGCGCGCAGAATGGCTGATCCATAAAGAGAGTCCGCCGGGCATTCTCGTGCGGGGAAAAGAGTATCGGATTGAACGAGAAACCGCTCGGGTATTTCGCGGAATCGTTGAGGCAGACCTCTTTAACGATACACCATTTGACGTTCGGTCTGTTGATGTCCACTTTCTTCTTTTTGACAAAGATGATAATTTAATCGGCGCGAATACAACGCTTGTCGAGCAGTTTATGGCAGATACCGATCGAAATGTGCGCACCGTTTGGCCGGAGGCGATTCCCGGCATCGTAACGTCCATCATCGTGGAGCCGCGGGTAAACGTGTTTAGTCCGACATGGCTTATTGAGCCGTAGCCGGGAAATTTCATGGAACATATACTGCGGCATATCAAGCGTTTCGACTGGCTCCTTCAAGGAGCAATTTTTTTCTTGATGGCGCTGGGGCTTGTGACGCTTTTTTCTTTGCGCGATGCGGGTTCATTTCCTTTTTTCTGGCGCCAGCTCATCTGGTCGGCCGTTGGGATAGCCGTTTTTGGCGCAGTAAGCTTTCTGGATTTTCGGTTTTTCCGCGCGCAGTCAGGCGTTGTTCTCGGACTGTATCTTATCTCGATTGCGCTTCTTTTGTTTGTCATTACGGCAAATGTGACGTTTCGCGGGATTGCGGCGTGGATTCAGATCGGGGATGTTTTTATTCAGCCGGTTGAGATTGCAAAGCTTTCTCTCATCATTCTTTTGGCGAAGTTTTTTTCAAACCGGCATATCGAGATTTATCGGATTCGGCATCTCATTGTTTCCGGCGCGTATATGCTGGTTCCGGTGTGTCTTGTCCTATTGCAGCCGGACCTTGGATCGGCGCTTGTCCTTGTTGCCATTTGGCTTTCTATTATTATTTTTTCTGGCATGAAGATGCGGCATATCGCGATCCTTGCATTGGTGAGTATCCTCGTCGCTGGTTCCGCATGGTTTTTTCTTCTTGCTCCATATCAAAAGGCGCGGATCACGAGTTTTTTGAATCCCTATAATGACCCGCGGGGCGCGGGGTATCAAATGATTCAATCAATGATTGCGGTCGGGTCGGGCGGCGCCTGGGGAAAGGGGCTCGGGTATGGATCTCAATCGCATTTGAATTTTTTGCCGGAGGCAGAGACCGATTTTATTTTCGCCGCATTTGCCGAGGAATGGGGTTTTGTCGGCGTTTTGGTGATAGTGGGATTATTTTCCGTTATCCTCTGGAGAATCATTTCTATTGGCATGCGCTCGTCCGACAGTTTTTCACGCCTCTATTCGCTTGGATTCGCGGCATTTTTGTTTTCCCAGGTATTTGTCCATATTGGCATGAATATGGGCGTTATGCCGATTACCGGGATTACGCTTCCGCTTGTTTCGTACGGCGGGTCGAGTTTGGTGAGTATTTTGGCTGGCGTCGGGATTTTACAGAATATCAGGATTCATTCGCGGAGGGCGTTTGAAGAACGTGAATTTTAATCATTTCTTTTTGTTGCGGGCAGTTGTATTATAAAAGCATGATATATATCGGTGCAGACCATAGAGGGTTTTCATTGAAGGAGGTCCTCAAAAAACACCTTTCCGGTAAGAATATTGCTTTTGAAGATATGGGGGCAAGAGAATACGACGAGGCGGATGACTATGTTGATTTTGCTGTTTTGGTTTCGGAGAAAGTTTCTCAAAATCCCTGTGAGCATAAAGGTATTGGAATATGCGGTTCGGGGCATGGTATGGATATGGTTCTAAATAAATTTCCGGGGCTTCGCGCCGCACTTTGTCTTTCAAAAGAGCGGGCAATTCAGTCGCGTGAGCACGAGGACGCGAATATCCTTGTTTTAGCCGCTGATGACGTGAACGAATCTGATGCAAAAGAAATCGTGGATGCATGGCTCAAAACTCCGTTTACAAAAGAAGAACGGCTTAAACGGCGTCTCAAAAAAATGGAGGATATCGAAATCAGGAATTTCAACTCCACGACGCATCTCGAATGCCATGATTGAAGTTATTCCATCGATAAATGTAAAAACCTTTGAAGAGGTGAAAGAAAGAATTCGTCTCATAGAGCCACACGTTTTGTGGTGTCACTTGGATGTCACTGACGGCGTTTTTTCTTCTCATGAGACATGGCGGAATCCGGAAGATCTTTTAAATTTTAAAATCAATTTGAATATTGAAATTCATTTGATGGTTTCAAACCCTGATGAAGTCATTGACGATTGGTTAGTTCCCCCAGTAAAGCGCGTTATTATCCATACCGAGGTGATAAAGGACTTCGACCGCATCAGTGAAAAAGCCCGCGATAGGGGAATTGAAGTCGGCATTGCGGTAAATCCGGAAACACCGGTTGAAGCATTCAGCCCCTATGTAGGGAAAGCCGATACGTTTTTGTGTTTGGCGGTCAAACCCGGCCCTTCTAATCAGGTAATGCACGGAAACACTATGGGCAAAATAACGTTCTTTCGAAAGGCCTGCAAAAATTGCATAATAGAAGTGGATGGGGGGATGAATCTAGAAACCGCACAAGAAGCAGTCAAGGCGGGGGCGAATCTGCTTATCTCTGGTGACTATATTTTTTCGCATAATTCAATAAAGGAGGCGATACGGTCATTACTTCCATGAAGAAATTATATCGAAAAAAATCCGTTCAAGACATTCAGGATGACATTTTTCGGAATATGACCGCAGATAAAAAGATTCATTTTGGATCTCAACTGTGGCGCCTCGCACAAGAACTTGATAGCCGTAAAATACATTATGGAAGATCAAACCGATCCGCGCCATCTTCTCGTAAAGATCGCCGAAGCGCTTGAAGATCTTACTATCCCCTACGCGATTACCGGCGGGATGGCGATATACGTATGGGGCCGACCGCGTTTTACTGCTGATATAGATGTCATCGTTCAGTTGCGCGAACAGGATATTGATGCGCTTTCCCGGGTGCTCAAGAAATTGAGCAAGGCGAGCTATATTGATACAAGAACGATGCAACGGGCACTCGAGCGGCACGGGGAATTTAATTTTATTGATGGCGCAAGCGGCATCAAAGTCGATTTTTGGGTATTGAAGAAAGGTGAGTTTGAAGAAAGTCAGTTGAAGAGACGTATTGGGAAAGAAGTTTTGAATAGGATAGTTTTTTTCGTTTCCCCGGAGGACTTAATT
>CAYHJX010000041.1:4187-7337 GCA_964357005.1 uncultured Candidatus Saccharibacteria bacterium
CAATCAATCTATCTCGTTTCTCCAGAAGACTTAATTTTGAGTAAACTTCGTTGGTATACAATAAATGAATCATCGCGACAACTCGAGGACGTCGAATCGATAATCAAGATTCAGAAAAAACTTGATTGGAAGTATCTTTCGCGGTGGTCGAAGATTCATAAAACAGCCGGGGTGTTGAAATTATTGAGAAAAAAGTCGGCGGGATGCGACTGACGCTGTTCGAATCGGATAGTGCATTTAGACGCCTGTTGAAAATATGTCCTTTCGAAAAATCTGCCCGGGGGGTGTATATTAGAAGTGGATGGAGGAGTGAATCCCGAGACGGCACAAGAAGCAGTTCGGACGGGAGCAAATCTCTTGGTCGCCGGCAAATACATTTTTAGCAGTTCTGACATAAAATCCTCAATCGGCATCTTACGAGGTTGAACCTCGTAAGATGTCGTAAATTTATCAAGCGCTTAAACAAGTGGTCGAACAACTATCTTCTATAATAATGTAATCACTTTATACCTTAATTATTTTCTTCTATGGACCAAAACAATTTCAATATGCCGCAAAATAGCGTTGATGCGGGGATTTCGAAAAGACGCATGCCGTACCTAAAGTATATTTTTTCTATTTTGGGTATTCTCGCGCTTCTTGTCGCCATAATCGCCGGAATCTATGCTATCCTATTCTTTAACGGAAAAACGAAGGCATCTAAAGAACTCGCGAAGGCATATGAGTCGACAATCAGCATTCCTTCGGATGCGTGTAATTTTCCGCCTAACGCCGTGGCAAGATATTTTTCTGCGACAATCCGAACTCCGGATGTGGTGAAGGTGCGGCGCGATATCATGAATCTTGCAGAAAAATATAAAGCGGCCGTGACAACATCAAGCGCTTCGACAGGCCGGGTGATTGGCGAATTTGACCCATACTACTATCCTGGCTACGGCAGTATCTCTCTCTATGTCTCGCCAAACGAATCAGAAGCATTTATAAAAGATGTACGTAAAATTGTAACCTCACCCAACCAGCTAAGCGATGAGTATACTACAGCAAATACTGTTGATACGCTTATGCAATGGTGCGATGAAGCAATTCAGGCGCTTCAGGGCTTGCAGTCAAAAGAAAAAATATATCTTGAACAGCTCGCAAACAGGAAAGAAGGAACAGATATTGCCGCATTGACGCAGAGCCTTGAAGATACGAGGTCAGACGCCCGGTACTATATAAGTTATATAAGGGATTTGACCGGAAACAACATAAACAAGTTCGGGGTAAGCATAACGATTGAAGAAGTCCCCGCGGGTTAATGCCATTGTCTAGGTTACCACACAATTATTATTAACCTAAAGATTTCTATGGAACAAAATATCAACTCTAATATCAATCCCCCTCAAGGTGACAGCGCGGAGAAAGCACTCGAATCTTTGGGAAAAGAGTATTCGATCTTTCGCGCGGACTGGATCAAAAAATGGTATGTTTGGCTTTTATTCGGACTCATCGTGGGCGGGGGTATAAGCATTTTTTCCGTTTCTGATTTGCAGGGGCGGTTTTTTTCGAGCTGGGCGAGGGTTCAGCTCGTTGTTACCTCGCCGAATGGCGGAGAATCATGGGGACCGACGTTATCTCATACTATTGAATGGACCGGTGGAAATCCGACTCAAACAGCGGAGATTAAACTTATACCTTTAGATAATCCCGCGGGCGCTATTGTCATCGTACGCACTCCCAATACTGGTTCTTACAAATGGTCATTTAGTCCGGGATCAATTTCTTCGGGGAACTATTTTGTGCAAGTTTGCATACTGCGTTTGAATTCTTGCACGAGAACTGATAGCAGTGACGCATTATTCTCAATTGTGCCTTCTACATTGCAAATCACCCTCGATAAGACTAATCCGCCACTATATATGACGACAAGCGGAAAGGAGAATGTGACTGTAGCTGTTTTACAGCTTCTTGTATACGGAGAGAATGTTGATTTAAAACAAATAGCTTTTCAGATGAATGGGTCACAGAATGTGCAAAGCGTAAGTAAAGTCACCCTCTGGGACGGCGCGACTCTTGTTGGTTATGCGTATTTCGACGGTGTGAACACGGTTGCGGTTTTGAGCAGCAGTTTTGTCATACCAAAGGATGCAGCAAAAATTCTTACGATCAAAGCAAATATTGATTGCATCAGCGGCGACGGGTGTGGAGCAAATGCAGGGGACGTTGTATCAGTAAATTATGACGGTGGTAATCTGCAGACGACATATGGGATAGATACGGTTTCAGGAAAGACTATTTATTCAAGTTCTCCCGATGATACATCGGCGCAAGGGGTAATGGTTTTTCGGTCGTTTCCCTATCTGACACGAACGTCGGTGCCATCGAACACGTTGGTAAACGGGACAATAGTGCTTTATAGATTCCAGATGGTAGCAGACAAGGCGGGAGATGTCGCGTTTGCGAAGTTTGCCTTTGATATCAACCCGGCATCTTCTGCAACAACATCTAATGTTCAGCTCTATGCATATAGTGATGCGGGGTTTTCAGTGCCTGCGTATGCAGTAAATCCGATTGCCGGAGGGAAATGGGGTGGCGGAAGCGTTGACATGTCGATGGTGTATTCGCCCCCGTTGAGCGTTCCCGCTGGTAGTACCAGATACTTCGAGTTAAAAGGAACTGTTCAGAATGCGCAAGCAGGAGATGTATTGGGGGTTACGTTGAGCGGTGATATGTCATCGAACGGTGTTGGGTCGCTCGGCAGTGTATCATCCTATAAAGAAAATGACTTTATTTGGACCGGCAATTCGTATGGTGTTTCTTCGTACGATACCGCAGATTGGGCAAACGGATATATTGTGCCTGGTCTACCCGGAGAAGGAATGGCATATCAGACGTTTACGAAATGAGAATCCGTTGTGTATAGAGCGAAAAACGAGCTTTGTTAAGCTCGTTTTTCTTTTGTTTTGAGTGGCGGCCTAAATCTGATATACTCTATATACATGCCCCTCACCGACGATAAAGTAAAATTTCTGGAGGAACTGGCGGCGAAGATTCGGTATGACACGGTAAAGATGGTGATTGACGCGGGCTCCGGACATATTGCCGGGCCTTTGGATATGGCGGATATATTTACCGCGATGTATTTTCACATTCTAAAGCATGATCCCAAAA
>CAYHJX010000042.1:0-7305 GCA_964357005.1 uncultured Candidatus Saccharibacteria bacterium
TCATATCGTCCCCACGAGGAATCGAACCCCGATCTCAGGTTCCGCAAACCTGCGCTCTATCCGTTGAGCTATGGGGACAAAATCAACTACTTGATTTTGTCCGGGCATTTTAGGACGAGCCTGCACCAAGGGTGCGTGCGAGTCCGTTTAAAAATGCCATGGGCCGCGCCGAAAGGGACGCGGGAAAATTATGATTATATTCCGATCGCGCGCATAAATTTTTCAACTACGCTTTCCATATGCTCAACTTCTTCGAGAAACTCGCCAAGGTATGACCGGACGTCTGCGGGATGGTTGTCCCCGAGCGGAATCACAATGAAGGGCTCCATATTCGATTTCGTCTCAAGCGAAAGTTCCCGCCTTCTCCTTGTATCAAAAATCCAGAATGATTTCAAGTCGCGGTAGGGATGGAGTTTTGTACCGATCATGACCCCTTCTTCGCTCAAAGAAAATGAAACGCGCCGGGGACGGCGGCTCCCATAGTACATAACAAGCGCCGCGGCAAGAATGATAAAAATGACGAAAAAGAAGCTTCGCGCGATCACGCCAATCACAATGAGAAGAAACGATATGCTCACAATACCTCCGTACCAATACCACTGTTTCTCCGACTTCTTCGATTCGTCCGCCTCCCAGAACATCTCGTCAAAAAAACCTCCGCTTTCGGATTCATCACGAGATTGCGGCGATTCGCGCTCATCCTCTTTTGCATGACGCCCGCGATTCCGTAGATTTATGAGATTATCTGCCATATAGCAAATTATACTCCCGCGCACTGCGCTAGTTCAAACTTCCCTTTCTATCTGGTATATTGTGGAGGGAATCAACTCTCAAATTTCGTACATTCACCTAACTCCACGATTGCGCAGAAACTATGACGAGTGGCCGAAAAATAAAAAACTTCACCGACCTTGCCGCAACACCGCTTCGCAAAGCGGCGCTTGAAATTGCAGAAGCCGGACTCTGGGCTATTGATACCGAATCCGTCATACAAAACATGGTTTCCTGCGAGGACGATACGATTGCGATTGCGGGCGAGAAGTTCGAGCGAAACGAACTCGGACGAATCATTGTCGCGGGCGTCGGAAAATGCGCGCTTGCCGCGGCGCATGCAATTGAAGACATCCTTGGCGAGCGCGTTGACACCGGTGTTATTATAGACGTACGAACCGGCATCGCCCTTAAAAAAATTCAGGCCCTCAAAGGAACGCATCCGGCGCCGTCCCGGGAAAATGTGGAAAACGCCGAGACGCTGGTAAAACTTCTGAACCGCCTCACGGAAAATGACCTTGTCATTTTCATCGTATCCGGCGGCGGGTCTACGCTTCTCTGCCTGCCGGAAGACGAAGGATGCGAAGAAGAGGAACGAATTCTTCACGACCTTACGTCGCGGGGCGCAGCCATTCGGGAAATCAACACGGTAAGAAAGCACATGTCCCTTGCGCGCGGCGGGCACCTCGCAAAATATGCCTATCCCGCGCGTGTCATATCCCTTATTTTTTCGGACGTCCCCGGCGATGAAACCGAGTTTGTCGCGTCAGGCCCCACCATACAGGACTCGACAACAATAGAAGACGCGGCGCATATCCTCACAAAATATGATATTCTTGAAACGTGCCGCATACCGAACTGCGGGCTCATTGAAACGCCGAAAGAAGAGAAATACTTTACGCGGGTAAAAAACATTCTTGCGGTGTCGAACCGCGTTGCGCTTCGCGCCATGCAAAAAAAAGCCGAAGCGCTCGGATATGCCGCACATATCCGCGATACAAAACTTGCAGGAGAAGCAAGAATCGTTGCAAAAAGAATACTTGACGAGATTCACGGCGAAAAACAAAATACCGCGCTTTTCTGGGGCGGCGAAACAACGGTGACCCTCGCGAAAGACCACGGCCGCGGCGGCCGAAATCTTGAAATGGCGCTTGCCGGGCTTCCGCTCGTAAAAGACAATGAACTTTTGCTTCCCCTTGCATCGGACGGACGCGATAACGGCGAATATGCGGGCGCGATATGCGACTCCTCGACGCGCGCGAGCGCCGAAAGAGAAGCCCTCGACACGAAACCATTTCTTGCAAAAAACAACGAATATCCATTTTTTGAAAAGGTTGGCAATTATCTCCTGACAGGCGATACCGGATCGAACGTATCGGATCTCATTATGGCACTTAAGGAGTAAACGAAGTATGGATAACGAGTTTATTCTCTGGTTTCGGGAGATAGGGATTGAAGACGTTCCCCGCGTTGGCGGGAAAAATGCGGCGCTCGGCGAAATGATCCGGCATCTCGCGCCCTCCGGAGTCGAGGTCCCCGACGGATTTGCGCTCACCGCAGACGCCTACCGCTTTTTTATGAAAGAAACGGGGCTTGACGCCACAATCCGAACGATTCTTTCCGGCCTCAATACCCGTGACATAAAAAACCTGCAGGCGCGCGGCAAGGCGGTCAGAAACGCAATTCTTGCAAGTGTCCTTCCTCAAAAACTGTCAGACGACATGCAAACGGCATACCGGAAACTCGGCGAAACATACGGCGCAAACCCGGATATTGCCGTACGCTCATCCGCGACTGCAGAAGACCTTCCCGGCGCATCATTTGCAGGCCAGCAGGAAACATACCTCAATATCGTCGGCGAAACTGCACTTCTCCTCGCAGCAAAAAAATGCATTGCGTCCCTTTTCACGGACCGCGCGATTTCGTATCGCGCGGACAAGGGATTCAATCATTTCGAAGTCGCACTTTCTGTTGGCGTTCAAAAAATGGTGCGTTCTGACCGCGCTTCTTCGGGCGTCATGTTTACGCTTGATACGGAAACAGGATTCAGAGACGTTATTATCATAAACAGCTCCTACGGCCTCGGCGAAATGATTGTTCAAGGGAAAGTGACGCCGGATGAATTCATTGTGTTTAAACCGGCGCTCGCAAAAGGGTACAAAGCGATTATCGGCCGCGACATTGGAAAAAAAGAGCGAAAAATCGTGTACGGGAAAAAAGGAATTATTGAAGTCGCTGTTCCGAAATCCGATCAGGAGCGATTTTCGTTGACTGATGATGAAATTCTTACGCTTGCGGACTGGGGAGTGAAAATCGAGGATTATTTTTCAAAAAAGCATAATCGGGCGCAGCCCATGGATATCGAATGGGCAAAAGACGGGAGAACAAACAAACTTTTCATAGTCCAAGCGCGGCCTGAAACCGTCCACTCCTCTGCCGAGTCAAATATATACCGCGAGTATTCGCTCAAAGAAAAAGGGACTGTCATACTCCGCGGCATGGCAGTCGGCACAAAAATCGCATCAGGGAAAGCGCGGCTCATCCGCGACGCAAAACACTTGGGCGAATTCAAAAAAGGAGAAATCCTCATAACGGAAATTACAGATCCCGATTGGGAGCCCATCATGAAAATTGCGTCCGCGATTGTCACTGACAAAGGCGGACGGACGTCGCACGCGGCAATTGTATCGCGCGAGCTCGGAATCCCTTGCGTTGTGGGGACCGAAACCGGAACGCGCACTGTAAAAACAGGGACGCCGATAACGGTTGACTGCTCGTCCGGCGAAACCGGACTCGTATACAAAGGCGAACTCCCGTTTGATGTCGCCGAACACCGCCTTGATGTGATGCCTGAAACAAAAACGCACGTCATGGTAAATATCGGCTCCCCGGACGAGGCGTTCAAGAACCATTTTCTTCCGGCGCGGGGTGTCGGGCTTGGCCGCCTTGAATTTATTATTGCCTCCCACATTCAAATCCACCCAAACGCCCTTATTGAATACCCGAGAATCAAAAAGTCCCGAGATCCGAAAACGAAAAATATTATCAAAGCAATCGACAAAATCACAAAAGGATACGCGGACAAGACAAAATTCTATATTGATGAACTCTCCGAGGGCATTGCAAAAATCGCCGCGGCGTTCTATCCACATGACGTCATCATCCGCTTCTCCGATTTTAAGACAAATGAATACGAAAAACTGATTGGAGGCGCCTTCTACGAGCCGAAAGAAGAAAATCCCATGCTTGGATGGCGCGGCGCGGCGCGCTACTATGATCCGAAATTCAAAGCCGCATTTGGCCTTGAATGTAAAGCGCTCAAACGAGTGCGCGAGGAAATGGGCCTTACAAATGTCATCCCCATGGTGCCGTTTTGCCGAACGCCCGAGGAAGGAAAGCGCGTCATCGAAGAAATGGAGAAAAACGGCCTTTCGCGCACGCAGGACAAAACGCTCAAAATCTATATGATGTGCGAAATCCCCTCAAACATCATTCGCGCCGACGAATTTCTCGCGCTTTTTGACGGCATGTCCATTGGCTCAAACGACCTTACGCAACTCATCCTTGGCCTTGATCGCGATTCGGGGATTGTAACGCACATTGCAAATGAAAATGACGCTTCGGTAAAAATCCCCGTAAAAGAGATTATCGCGAAATGCCGGGCACAAGGAAAATATATCGGCATTTGCGGACAAGCTCCTTCCGACTTTCCCGAATTTGCCGAATTTCTCGTCGCGGAAGGCATTGACTCAATTTCCCTGAATCCGGATACCGTGATACAAACGCTTCTTAAAATCGCGGAAAAAGAAAAATCACTCGGACGAAAATAACTATCATGGTAACTATCTCAAAGATTCTCGCGCGCCCAATCCTTGACTCCCGCGGAGAGTGGACAATTGAGGCAACACTCCTGCTTTCAAGCGGCGCATTGATTACCGCATCTGTGCCGCAAGGGAAAAGTACAGGAACGTACGAAGCAAAAACTGTTTCTCCGAAAAAAGCGGTCTGGAATATCGAGCACATTATTTTGCCGCGCCTCAAAGGAAAAGATCCCCGAAATCAGCGAGTGATTGACGAACTTTTGATGTCGCTCGACAAAACACCGGGAAAATCGCGTATTGGCGGGAACACCATGCTTGCGGTATCAATCGCGGCAGCGCGCGCTGGAGGAATCGCAAAAAAAATTCCTCTCTGGAAGCATATACGGAGCGTGAGCGGCCTTCGCGGCCCATTCAAAACGCCGCGCCTGTATATAAATGTAATAAACGGCGGACTTCATGCCGGAAACAATCTCATCTTTCAGGAATATCTCGTGATTCCGCGCGCAAAAAATATATCCGATGCCGTTCGCATGGGAACCGCGCTCTACCAGAGAATCGGCGAAGATCTCGCAAAGAAAAAAGGGAAAGGAGCGACAAATGTCGGCGATGAAGGCGGGTATGCGTCGAATTTTACAAATGCATTTGAACCGTTTTCAATAATCCGGAAAGTCGCTACTTCACTTGGTTTTGCATCAAAAATTGACCTTGGGCTTGATGCCGCGGCATCAAACATCAATCGCCCCGCGCACTCGCTCAAAATACTGTATCAAAACATGAAGAGCAAATTCGGTCTTTTCTATCTCGAAGACCCGTTCAAAGAAAATGACTGGAAAAATTTTAGCGCGCTTTGCAAAAAAACAAAACAAAAACCCTCTATTACGGGTGACGACCTTACTGTCACAAATATCCGCCGTATGGAAGAAGCAAAGAAAAAATGCGCAGTAAACGCCGTTATCATAAAGCCGAATCAAATCGGAACAGTGTCAGAGGCAATTGACGCGGTCCGGTTTGCGCGCCGTGCCGGATGGCTTGTTGTTGCATCGCATCGGAGCGGAGAAACAAATGATGATTTTATCGCGGATTTTGCCTATGGTGTTGGCGCGGACGGTTTGAAGCTCGGCGCCCCTGCCCGCGGCGAGCGAATCGCAAAATACAACCGGCTCCTCGAAATAGAAATCCGGGAAGAATAGAAAGGAAAATCGAACTCAAAAACGAGCATATCGCTCGTTTTTGAGTTTACGTTCTTCCAAATGATGGGGCTATGCGGCTTTCTTTTCAAACCCCTCATCGATCGTTTCCTCCTGACCGTTAGATTCGTCTTTTGCACGCGCTTCTTCTTCCTTCTTTTTCACAATATCTCTAATCTCTTGCGCGGACGAAACTCCGTACTGATCAAATACCGCCTTCATTTGTTCCTCGGTGGGTTTCGTTGCTCTATACAATGACTCTTCTGAAGATTTGATTTCTTCATCATTCGGAGGCGCTTCGCCGAACACTAATCGCCTTGTTCCGTCCCCCATTGTCACATAAATCCCTTCATACACGCCTTTATCCGTTTTTTCCGTAACGGCGATGAGCACAACGGGTCGCTCCCCTTTTTCTTCTGTGCTTTCGGGCACACCTTCAGTTTTCCCTCGAAATCTTTCGCCCACATAATATGTATTGTTACATCTTCTGAAGCCGCTTTGCAATAACGCGGATTTTCTTTTTCCAGATTGCGGGGCGTGAGGTGTCAATTTCGGCAAAAAATTTTATGGGGAGTCGCTTCAGCGAAAGAGTCCCTCCATTTGCTTCACTCCAATTGTAATGCCACAACATGCGCCTCGTGTGTTCGCGAAGTGCAACAACCGTATTTTCAAAAATATCTGTCTTTGAGTTGTAACGGCCGCGGAGAATCCGCTCAAGCATAATATCGCGATCACACGTAAGACGGATATAGAGTATTCGCGCCCGAAAGCGCCGTGCAACATGTTCAAGTTTCTTCCGATTGCGGCGATCGACAGAATCGGAATCAAGAATTGCATTCCCGCCGCCTTTCACTATCTTTCCGAGCATCGCATAAAAAATGCTATCAGTTGCTTGCGGCGTAAACCCACGCCCTTTTTCGCGGAGTTTCACCCGTATTTTATTTTTCTCAATGACGGGCCATCCCGTCGCCTTTTTGATCGCCCTCGCAATCGTACTATTCCCGACACCTGTTATCCCAACCATTGCAACAATGACGGGATTATTTGTCTTTTTTCCTGACACGCGAGCTCCCGCGACTAACTCTTGTTCGATTTCATTAAAAGATTTTAGCATGTTTGTAAAAACAATTAATTAATCTTCATGCCTCAAAGATAATACCGGACAGGATATTTTTCAAATTCTTCAAAAACGGAAGCGGGAGGATTCGATTTCGCCCCTTCGCGAAATCCCGGGGTTTTATCGTGCCTTCGGCACATGACAAAACCCTTCTCATCCTCACGCAGGCAAAGCAGTTTGCCTGCTCCGCTCCTCATTCGCCATACTCATTCGGAAGCGGGAGGATTCGATTTCGCCCCTTCGCGAAATCCCGGGGTTTTGTCGTGCCTTCGGCACATGACGAAACCCTTCTCATCCTCACGCACGCCAAGCAGTTGGTGTGCTCCGCTTCCTCAATTTCACTCCGTTCAATTTCGGTGCCTTTTGGTTAAAATCCGAACTTTTTTTGACGAAAATCCGGACTGCGAAT
>CAYHJX010000043.1:0-7207 GCA_964357005.1 uncultured Candidatus Saccharibacteria bacterium
CGCGGATGCGTTTGTGGTGCAAGACGCATTTGCTGAAATCGGATTTTTCCCTTCTTGAAAAAGCGTATCATTTACGCCAATCAACGCCGTAATGACATCGCCCGACGCAGGCGCGGTAATCACAACCCGCTTAGCTCCTGCATCCAAATGGACTTTCGCTTTCTCGCCTGATGTAAAAAATCCAGTTGACTCAACAACAACATCAACGTTCAAATCCTTCCACGGGAGTTTCGCTGGCTCCTTTTCCGCAAATACTTTTATTTCTTCACCATCAACAACAAACGAATATTCTTTTGCTTCAACGCGTTTGCCGTATCGGCCATAGACCGAATCATACTTCAAAAGATACGCGAGCGTATTCGTATCCGTAAGGTCGTTTACCGCAACAATTTGAAAATCCTTGTCGCCAAAAGCGGCCCGGAAAAAAGACCTTCCAATCCTGCCAAATCCATTTATTGCAATTTTTGACGGCTTCATATATATTCAGTATAGCACCCTCAAAGGAGAGTTCCAATGATGCGAACCCTAAAGGACTGGTGGGAGTGTTACTGCAAAGCGCTCGCTGTGATTTTTATAACCATGGCAATACTCGAAATGACATTTGGGTATCGCATTGGAATATTCAAACGGTCAGTCGAAAACTATATGTACATTTTTTCTGCAGAAACCGTGATTTATGCAACAGCACTCTCTACAATTGAGATTGCGATCAAATACACCTCACAGTATTTGAAAAATAAAAACATCAAAAGAATAACCACTGTTTAGGACCGCGCTGGCGGTCCTAATTAATTCTCCGCTGCCGGGCTCGTCTTTTCCCTCTTTTGCAAATAAGCGTACGCTGCCAAAGTCGCTTTTACTGCATCTCCAGCCGAAATGTTATTTTGCTTATAGGGATCATCCGTGATGTCACCCGCCGCGAAAATTCCTGCGTGAGACGTTACGCCGTGCTTTGAATCAATCACCACCTGGCCGTATTTGTCGAGAGTAACCAAATCTTTCACCATTTCCGAATTCGGCACTGAACCGATTTCAACAAAAACGCCGTCAACCGGCAAAATCTTTTCTTCGCCTGACTTTCTATCTTTATATTTTATTCCGGTAACGAATTTCTCGCCCACCACTTCAAGGGTCTGGGCGTTAAATATAACCCCTTTAAATTTCGGGTTTTTCTTTATGTGTTCCTGCGTGACCGGATCTCCGCGAAGTGACCCGTTAAACTCAAGAATAAAAACCTCTGCCGCATACGGGAAAAGGTCTTCCACCGCCTCAAGTCCGGCATTTCCGCCTCCGACAACCGCGACTTTTTTCCCGGTAAACAAGGGTGCATCGCACGTTGAACAGTATGCCACGCCTTTTCCGGCAAATGTGTCTTCACCGAGAACGCCCAATTTCCGCCTCCGGGCGCCTGCCGCAAGCATAATGGTTTTTCCATTATAGGTATTCCCTTTGTCGGTTTTTACTTCAAAGTCGCATATTCGGTCCTCGCCCGCCGAACATTTGACCGAGCGCACGTCAATGACCCGCTCGGGCATCTTAATCTCCACCATATCAGGATATGCCTTCACGTGCTCCTCGAATTTTTTTGCCAAATCAAAACCGGAGATATGTTTTTCTCCTATCCAATTCTCGATGTCTGCGGAAACCTCGGACTGGCCGCCGACGGACTCGGTGACCAAAAGCGCCTTCATCTTCTTTCGCGCCGCATAGACCGCAGAAGCGACCCCGGCCGGGCCGCCGCCTATAATAATGATGTCATAAATCATTTTTAGGAGGGCGATCCTCGCCTGCTGGCGGGCCGCCTATAATGATAATATCGTATACCATATTCTCCGAGAAACGACTTTAAATCCCGAGTGCTTCCTTGAGCGCCGGCTGGTCAAACCCAATGATTATTTTCCCGTCAACATCGATCACGGGAACTGCAAGCTGGCCCGTGCGCGCAATCATTTCATTGCGCGCACTCTCATCCACCGTTACGTCGAATTCGTTATATTCGACGTTATTCTCTTTGAAAAACTCCTTTGTCTTTTTGCAGTAAAAGCACGTCGGAGTCGTATAAATGGAAACTTTGTGCATGAACGTACGCGTTAACAAGTAAATTTATTTGCTATTATTCGCCGAAGATGTATCAAAAAGGGCTGATTGATCGCGATAGAGCGCATTATGGTACTCCCAAAACTTTCCTTGATCATCCGCGCACTCGGCGGCCTCTGCGGCAGGACGCGCATTCGGATGAATATTCTCCAAAGGAAAATCCCGATACACAAATTTCGCCTTTCCGGTATCAATATATGTTTTCTTAAGCATAGGGAATGTATCATCATGAAATTTCTTGCAATACGGGCACTGGAAATCGCCGAATTCGATTATGGTTACTGGCGCATTGGGATTCCCGAGGACCGGATCATCATCCGCACCGTTCTCTATGGATGCCTTCTCGGCGGGGGTCTGTGTCTGTTTTACCCCATCTATCGCCGCCTTGAAAACGCTGAAGGGCTGGGCGCCGGAAACCTTTGCGCCGTTTATGAAAAATGCCGGAGTCCCATCAACGCCCGCCTGTACCCCATCCTCGTAATCTTTCGCAACTTCATCCTGGTATTTTCGGCTGCTGATACAATCGGAAAATTGCTTCACATCAAGCCCGAGCGCGCCCGCAAGTTCCGTAAAATCAAATGCCGTGCGCTCTCCGCCTGTTTTTTCCCCGATTATGCGAAATCCGGCAGGCGAAAACGAATACATGACCGCGCCCGCAATAATAATTCCCGCTATGATAATCGCCGCGGGGATGAGATATATGCGTTCGTCTTTTGTTTCTTTTGTTTCCTCCGGGGATCCCGGAACGTGCGTCTCCTCGTCCATGGAATGGAATTACACTGATTCTGATTTTACTATGGGAATTTCCATAATGTCAAATGAAAAACTGCTCATCCGATCCCGAAAACTGCCGATTGGAGTCCGTGTTTCAATAAGACGGGATACATGGGGACGAACGCTGTTTCTATTTATGATTACCGCGCCCACTATGGCGTTTCCCTCAAAAAAATAGCGCTCATACGTGTTTTTTGCAAAATCAACCCGTTCTGCGCTGTCGCCGGAAACCCCACATTCCCCGAGCGCCGCAATCGGAACGCCAAAATGAGTCGTCGAATACGAAGACAATGCCCGAAGCGCCAACCGCTCCCCCGTCATATTAAGGCCGGCAAGCTTCCCCTGTAAAAACGCATTCGTCCAATTCCCGACAATCCGCCGTTTCCCAAAAAGGACATCGTAAAACTCCGCAACATCACCCGCCGCAAAAACGCCAGGAACCGCCGTTTCCAAATATTCGTCCGTTTTTATCCCTTCGCCGATTTCGACGCCCGATCCTGCGAGAAAATCCGTGTTTCGTCTGAGGCCTACCGAAAGAAAAACCGCATCGTGGTCATACATCACAAATTGAGACGTTGTAATCCGCAAAAATCCATCGCCCTCTGCCGCGTCAGCGACTTCGTCGGAGCTCGCGATGCCAAATCCGCGGCTTGCAATGAGGCGCTTCATGAATTCGCCGCCCTCGGGCCCCACGAGCCGATGGAAAAAATGCGGGCCGCGGAACATGACGCGCGCCGGAATCTTCCAGGCGTCGCACAAAGACAAAAACTCGAGCGCAATGAACGAGCTTCCAATGATGATCGGCTCGCGAAACGACTTTGCTTGAAACTGCTCGTGAAGCCGATCGGCATCGTCAAGGGTTTGCAGCCGGTACACATACTCGTCGTATGCGTCGAGGTTTGAGGGCGCCGCGTCTCCGCCCGACGCAATCAAAAGTTTTTCGTAGGCAATGACGGAGTGATCCGCAAATCCGACTTCCTTTTTTTCAGTATTCACAAACGACGCCCGCTCGCCGGAACGGACATCAATCCGCTCGTTTTGATACCAGGCATCATCCCGCAAAAAGAGCGCCTCGCGGCGAATATCGCCGCGGATATAGCGCGGAAGCAACACGCGGGAATAGAGCCGATGCGGCTCGCCTGAAACAATGGCGATTGTCCCGTTCTGGTCGCGCGATCGGATTGTTTCCGCGGCAGTAACACCTGCAATCCCTCCGCCGATGATAAGGTAGATATACGAAGTACGCATACATTCATAGTACCACAAACAAAATCTTCCGACGGTATGCCGGAAGATTTTGTTTGTGAGATTATCCCGTCACTAAAATTTCGACTGATTCTTCGTCGCCCCGAACGGGAGAGAAAGCGCCGTCTATTCCTGATATACCAAGATATAGAGAACATCGATGGAATCAGAAAGGCGACTGTCGAAATTTAGTGCGGGAATTATCGGGGGCGGAATCCTCCGCGGCCTCGATTGGTATCACGGCGCGGATTTGCTTCTCGCCAGCAATCCTTGCAGAAGACATCGCGTCCCGGTGTCGGGGGGAAAGGAACCTTTCCCGGATTCCCGCACTTGGAACACGTTATGTCGTACTCCTGCCGGTCTTGCCATCCGCCGCCTGTGGTATTGTCTTGAAATGCCACTGTACGATGGGAAATTCGAACACTGTGTATTCCTAACGGAATCAACTCTTTTTTCGAATTCCCGCTGTTAGAAACGACCTTGCGTTTCTTAAACGAATTATCAGAAAGCCATCCCGGAATTCCTACCCGCGGCGCTCCGGGATGGCCTTGATATATCCTTTAATACTTCGCTTCTTTATAGTATAGCAGATAATCTGATTTTCTGCAAGGCCTAAAAGAATACCCGAATATCACGGTAGGTAACGAGAATCATGAGGGCAATCAAGACGAAAAAGCCGACAATATGCGTATAGTTCTCAAGGTGCGCATCAATCCGCCTTCCGCGAATCTTCTCTATGAGCAAAAATAACACCCGCCCGCCGTCAAGAGCAGGAATCGGAAGAAAATTCAAAATGGCTAAGTTTACGGAAAGGATCCCCATGAAATGGAGAAAAAAGGCGATCCCGAGCGGACGGATGTCATTTGCAAAAACAAAAATTCCGACCGGACCCGACACAGGCACTGCTGTCCGTCCTTGGAAAAGCTCTGATATGAGATACCAAAATCCATAGAGCGTTGCCGCAATGCCCCGCCCGAGCGTGCGAACTCCCTCAAAAGGCGCGAGATACCACGGGGCTTTTTTAATGCCCAAGCGGCCCATGGAAATCCCCATAGCGCCTTCTCCTTCAGGCGGCTCTTCCCGGATAAACACGCGAAATTCCATCTCCGCATTTCCACGTTCTGCGAGAAGAAGCGCCGTCTTTCCTTTGTGCGTGCGGACAAAATCCGATACGTCACCCTCGGAACGGACAGAAACACTGTCACCGCCCTCGGACAGCCGAAGAATGCGGTCCCCGAATTTGATTCCCGACTCTTCGGCGGGAGAACCCGGCGCAACCGAAAGAACGGAAACCGAAGCGCTCGAACCCTCGCTTTCGATGACGTATGGAACGCCGACTCCCGCAGAAACGGAAAACAGAGCCCACGCAAGAACGAGATTCATGCCGACACCCGCCGCAAGAATCAAAAATCTCTGCCACACCGGACGCGACGCAAAACTCTCCGCGGACATCTCCCCCTCCCCATGCTCGCCAAAAATCTTTACAAATCCGCCAAACGGAAAAAGATTAAGCGAGTACCGAACGCCACTTTTTATTTTTGAAAAAATCCGCGGAGGAAATCCAAAACCAAACTCCTCCACTTTTACGCCCAATTTACGCGCCGAATAAAAATGCCCCCATTCGTGAGCCAAAATGAGAATACTTATTGATATCAAAACGAAAATAAAGGTAACCATTTTGGGAAATTCCAATTTCCAAGCACCAAATTACAAACAATAATTCAATGACCGAAATTTAAATGACTAAAACGTGTTTTGAATTTTGAACATTAGAATTTTGAATTTGTTTGGAATTTGGGATTTGTGATTGGGGATTTTAAGTGAAGCAGATACTCGACATTTCCCTCACTTCCGCGGATTGGCGACTCGCACCAATCGCGAACATTCCATCCGCCGTCCTCCGCATTTTTGATGAATGTTTCA
The DNA here is from genome assembly GCA_964357005.1 of uncultured Candidatus Saccharibacteria bacterium. GTDB lineage: Bacteria > Patescibacteriota > Minisyncoccia > Sungbacterales > HO2-52-23 > 2-01-FULL-50-25. The sequence continues at coordinate 6,040 of CAYHJX010000043.1, forward strand.
AGAATGTTCTTGCGGTCGCGGGCGCTTTTCACAACGCCGTGGCGGAGTATTTTTGGATCGCGCGCTTCGTATTGCGGCTTCAGAAGCGCTACCACATCACCCGACTCTACCAAAAATCGCTTTACGTGCGGAAGAATCTCGCGAAGTGGGATGAGTGAGACATCAATCGTAACAATTCCTGCCAGTTCTCGCAATCGTTTGAGCGCGCGAATGTCTGTCTCTTCCATCGCAAAAACGCGCGGATCCTCTCGAAGCTTCAATGCAAGCTTTCCTTTCGCGGTATCAACGGCATATACTTTTTTTGCGCCGTATTTCAAAAGAACCTCAGTAAATCCGCCTGTTGCCGAACCGATATCAAGGCATACTTTTCTCGTCGGATTTATACCAAACCTCGTCACTGCCGCCTCGAGCTTATACGCGCCCCGTCCCACATATTCTTTTGGCCCGCGGACTTCAATCGCCAATGACGCATCAACCACCTGCGCGCCGGAAACTGCTTTTTGACCGTCAACAAAAACCCGTCCTTCGGTTATAATCACAAAGGCATCCTGCCGGTCTTCCGCAGACCCCTTTTCTATTAATATATCGTCAAGGCGTTTTTTCTTCATCTCGAACGGGATTCATAGTGATTTCGACTGCGATCGATCCGTGAGACAGATCACGGAAAGCATATTGCCAAAATGGTCGCGGCCGCCCATTGACTTCCGGCGATATGAAAAAAACCGTTTCGGCAAATGAAACGTACACTCTTTGCTTGAATGAATGGCTCTCGGCCTCACTCCGGCACGAGTGAGTTCTTCCCGAATCATTCCTTGAAGATCAAAATATATGCGATTGCCTTTTTGCACCAAAAGCCGTTTCCGCTTGACGATAGGCGCGTGAGTTTTAAGAAACGCTGCAAATCCCTTGTGGCGCGTTTTCGGCCAGATTTCAAAGTGGCACTTCTGGATTGATGGACCAAGATACAGAGAAAGCGACCGGGGATTCACGCCTTCTCTGCGAAACACCTTGACCATACGGCCGGCAATGTTTTTTGCAACACCGCGCCATCCGGCATGCGCAATGCCAACCACATCCCCCTCTTTGTTCCAAAAAAATATCGGGACGCAGTCAGCAGTGAGAATACCGAGCGCAATGCCTTGCTCGCGCGTAATCATCCCGTCGCCCT
>CAYHJX010000044.1:0-6486 GCA_964357005.1 uncultured Candidatus Saccharibacteria bacterium
TGAGAAAGACATGCTTTTCGGCAAATTCGGCCGCACGGATACCGCGAAAAAAACCGTGCCAAACGGCCTGGGTATCGGACTTTATTTTGCGAAAAAGACCGTCGAAGAGCACGGCGGAGTTATCGGCGCGGAATCCGAAGGATCGGGGAAAGGGAGTACATTTTTCTTCAAACTTCCGCTCTAAAAACCCCTATTCCCTTCTTTTCCACAGTCCTTTTGCGAAGAGAACAATTTCTGATATACTAAAACAAGAAGCGAACCTCTCTCGATACGCCGCATTATAGGAAATATATTGACATGGCGCCCCCTGAACCGCGAATACCAAAAATACTCATTGTGGACGATGATCCGTTTATCGCCGACATGTACCTCCTCAAATTTAAAGAGGAGGGCTTTGACGCAAAATCAGCAAGCGACGGCATTGAAGGGCTTGCGCTTGTTGACTCGGAAAAGCCGGATATTATCCTCCTTGATCTCCTGATGCCGAGGATGAGCGGAATTGAAATGCTCGAAGCGCTCAAGGGGAAGCGGCTTCTCCGAGAGCCGAAAGTGATTATCCTTACGAATGTCGGGCAAAAGGATGAAATTGATAAAGCGCTCGGTCTTGGCGCGATCGAATACATCATCAAAGCGAACTTCACGCCTTCAGAAGTTGTTGCAAAAACAAAAGAGATCTGCGGAATCTCGTAGAAACTTTCGCAATTGATACTATATGCGATTCGCAGCCCCGAAAAGCGTAAGGCGGTTTTTTACAACTTCCTTCATTGCGCTTTTTGCGTTTTCATCAAGCTTGTACATCACTACCTCATCGGCGCTCTCTCTCAAAGAATCCCTTAAGGCGCCGACAAATGCTACGCGGATGTCGGTATTTATATGGACATTCGCAATTCCCGCTTCGATAGCGGCCGTAATCTGATTGTCTGGAATGCCGGACGCCGCATGAAGAACAAGCGCAACTTCTTCAGGCAGGGTATGGCGTATTGCCCGGATTCGTTCAATATCAAGATCTGGTTCATCCAGAGAAATCCCATGGATATTCCCTACGGCAATCGCAAGGCGGTCTATGCCGGTCGCACGAACGAATTTCTGCGCTTCATCGGGATCGGTATAATCCCCGGCACTCACGGCAATTTTCTCCTTCTGGATTTTTGACTCGCCCCGGAGATACCCCAACTCCCCTTCAACTGATATATTGGGGCTTTTTGCGCGCGCATACAAAACAATTTCTTTTGTTCCCGCAACATTTTCGTCAAATGGCTTTGCGGAAAGATCAATGTGGATTGAATCGTACCCCGCGTCAATCGCAGTTTTTGCTGACTCGACGCTCTTGTGGTGATCAGAGTTGAGGAAAACCGGAATGTTAAATTCCTTCCGAAATGCATCGCGAAGCGCTGCGGCCTCGAGATAGCCGATATGCCGCGCCTCGCCCTCAGACGTACCGATAATAGCGCACGTCCTCATCTCTTGCGCCGCCTCACAAATAACGCGAAATTGGTCTGATTCCGAAGCGTTAAAATGCCCCGTGGCCCAGTGTTCGCGCGTTGCCCGCAGTAATATTTCGTTAAATGTCATTCAAATTTCTTACATAATAAATCCTAAATCTTTTGTGGCACATAGTCAGAGGGTGCTTTTGCCAAATATGCTTTGATTTCATCCCCAGAAAGAAGCCCTGCCTGCGCGCCGATTTTTTGGACTACAGACATGGAATTCACCGGCCCCCACATAAGCGCCTCGCGGATGTCTTTTCCAAGAGCAAGAGCAACGGTGAATGTGGAAGAAAACGCGTCTCCGGCGCCTGTCCGCTCAAACGGCGGCTTTGGATCGGGATAGGCGCGAAGATAGAGCGCCTCGCTCCCGTCATACGTATACGCGCCCTTTGGGCCGTCAGTAATAACAACAATCTTCGGCCCAAGTTCATGCATCATCGAAAGAAGGGTCTTTATATCTTTTTCCTTTACGTCAAGAATTCGCTCCGCCTCCTCTTTATTGCAGAAAAACACGTTGGTACGCCGGTATATTCCCGCAAGCGCTTCTTTTCCGAATTTCATCTGAAATGTCCCGGGCTGAAATGCGAGCTTGACCGCCGGCCGCGCCAAAACGAACTTTTCGATGTCACCGTGAAATGGGAGAGAATTTTCCCCAAGTGACGAAAGGTATATCCACGATGGATCATCAATGTCGGGAAGCGCATACGGATATGTTTCGTGCTTCACCAAAATCGTCCGGTCGTCATCATACCACAAAACATAATGGTAATTCGTCTTCATCCCCTTATGGATTGTCATAAAGTCGGTTGAAACGCCGGCTTTGGTAAGTGCATCAAGGCACTCCGTGCCGAAATAGTCGCCGCCCACATTCGACACAAGGGCGCTCGAAAGCCCGAGGCGAGACGCCGCAACAGCGGCGTTTGCGCTATTCCCCACTGCGGGCACCACAGAGACGCCCTCATACGGAATTTTATCCGCAAAGCGCATACAAAGCTCCCGCGTGCCCTTATCAATATCAAGATGAGTGGCACCGCCTTCCTTAAAATCAATAAAGGCATCAGTCACGGTATCTCCGATTGCAACAAAATCGAATTTTTTTGCCATATTCCTTGATTATACCGATTTTCAAGAAAAAAACACTGGAACGATTCCAATTTTTTACGGTCTATCCGAAAAACCCGGGGAGCCGCCTATCCAAAGATGGCCGATACTATTCCCGAACGGTCAAACTCCTCACTGCGATTTGCCACAAAAATAATCCCGATTGCAAGCCCCGCCGAGAGTCCGATGATAAGCCATGCCGTCCAAGAGCGTACGCGCTTCTTCCCAATAAGAATATAATCCCGATGAAGTGCGTCGAGCGTCCGCTCCGCAGGAGCCCCTGGCCGGGTGTTATTCGGCGATTGCCCGGAAATATTCATAACTGGAGTATCCATTATGCTACTATGTCTATAATTATCGAAATGCGGCCACTTTTTGAAGTGGAACTAAGACGTCGTATCGACTCACGACGCCGATTACTTTGTTATCCTTTGTTACGACAGGAATCGGATTCACGCGATGGTGAACGCGAAATGCTTCAACAACTGCTTCAAAATCCGTATCATCATGGAAAATGAACGGATCCATATTCATTACATCTTTCACCTTCATTTCTGAAATTTTCTTGAGGTCCTCTGAAATTTCAGCACCCGAATTCTTGTCAAAGTTCAAATTTTTCATGACCGCTTGAAACGTGGGAAGGTGAATCAGTGATTCTTTACTAATAAGATCATATTCAGTAAGAATTCCCAATAGTTTCCCGCTATTGTCGACAACCGGCGCGCCGTCAAGATTACGCTCCGCAATCACCCGTGCGGCCTCCGCAATCGGGGTCTCCGGAGAAAGCGAAACAACATTTTTCGTCATGATGTCCCGGACAAAAATTTTATGGTTTTTATCTTTCATTTCCGCTTTAAAACTTTCTTTACGGCATCTATGATATGACTCACCCCCATGCCAAAATGTTCAATCAATTCCGAAGGAGCTTGCCCTCCCAACTTTTAAATTATCCTGTTTTCCTTTTGATCACTCGTTTCGCGGCATCGAGAATATGACTCACTCCCATACCGAAATACTCCAAAAGTTCGGAGGGTGAACCGGATTCGCCGAATCGGCTTTGTACTCCAATGAATTCCATAGGGACTGGATGATTCTTCGCAAGGACTTCCGCGACCGCTGACCCCATGCCGCCCTGGACTTGATGCTCTTCGACTGTAACAACGGCGCCCGCTTCCTTTGCAACCGCAACAATCGCCCGTTCATCCATTGGTTTTATTGTATGATTATTTACAATAGTCACGCCAATACCGTTTTCCTCAAGCTCCTTCGCGGCACGCATTGCGTTATGTAACAAAGGGCCGCATCCGATTATGGCAACATCCGGCTTCTTATCAGATTTCATCAAAATTTCTGCTTTGCCGACCCGAAACGGCGTCTCATCCGTTGTAAATACCGGCGTTTTTTCACGCGCAAATCTCAAATATACCGGCCCCTTGAGATCTGCAGCAGCAATCGTCGCTTTTCGCGCTTCAATCGCATCGCAAGGGACAATAACCGTCATATTCGCGATAATGCGCACAAGCGCGATATCTTCGATTGCTTGGTGTGTTGCACCGTCAGGGCCCACGGATACTCCTGCATGCGCACCCGCAAGAATGACGTGACGCTCATTATAGCAAATCGTGGTCCTCACCTGCTCCCAATTACGGCCAGGGCTAAACATGGCGTAAGAAGAAATGAAAGGAATTTTGCCAACTCCTGCGAGACCGGCCGCGACTGACGCCATATTTTGCTCCGCAACGCCAACTTCAATAAATCGTTCCGGATATGCTTTTGCAAAGGGTTCGGACCGGGTTGATTCTTTTAAATCAGCGCACAAAACAACCACATTCGGATTTTTCTTTCCCAATTCCAAAAGCCCGTCGCCATAGCCATTTCGGGTTGGTTTCTGCTCAATGGATTTTAGATCAAACAAGTTTTCGACTAATCTCAGTTGGGGGTTTGCAAGCATGTAAATAAGTTAAAGGTTCAAAGTTATAAGTTAAAAGTTAATAGATGAATTTGAATGTGGAAAGAATTTGACTGTAGGTAGTAGAATGTGATGCAAAATCTGGATCATTTGGATTTTGCGAGTCGAACTCGAGGTAATAAACTCGTTCTCTCTGGAGAGCTACAAGCGCTCGATCTTGATGGTCGAAAGCAAAAATACTTAAGTCTTCCCCCGGAATGCCGTCAAGCAGGAAGTCTCCTCGATCTCGCACAAGGATCCCTCCTTGGGGATTTCTCGGACTATATTTTTCGATCCACTGCACAAGCGTCAGCTGTGGTTCTTTTGCGAATACCTGGATATCAAAACGGCCCGGCCATGATCCAATATCTATCTCCTCTAATTTTATTCCAAACATCAGTGCTGGAGATAAAGGAGGTTCGGCCACAGAACGAAATATGGGACTATCAACTTCTGAAATTCTCCACCCTACGGGATACTTCACCTCAAATCCATATTTCTCATTACGGTACGTTTTCCACGTTGAAGTATCAATCTGATTTACAAAACTTACATTTGCGTCAGTCCAAATTGAGTAGACACGTGCACAGGGACAAGTAACCGCCCCCCCAGAATTAGATGAAAGACCCATCCTTTTAATTCCTATGATTACATGCTTGCCCTCCCTTACGTAACCACTGATACTTCCTCCTGAATAATCAGCATCAATTGAATCTTTTTGCCACCCACGCGATTTTAATTCAGAATTGTAAAATTCAAAAAATTTAGATTCTATTTCTACTTTGGTTTCTGAAGAATATACCCCGCTCCCGCTCCAGCTTCCATGATACGGATCAGGTTCATTTTTCGGCGATGTCCAATCCAGACCGAAATATAGTGGAATTTCATTCCGATATGTTTTCCAACTTGAAGTATCTATTGGAGAACTTTCGCCGAGCGCTTTTGAAATATCATTTTGTTTTGCTTCAATCTGCTTCTTTACTTCTTCCGCGCGCCGCTCAATCTCATTTCCCGCTTCAATGAGTGATTTTTGCTTTTGCGTCTCATTCCAATAGAATCCCCCGCTGATTGCAAACGAAGCAATTACGGCGGTCACAATGATGATGCCGAGAAGTCCGAAGCCACGGCTTTGCCTATTTTCTGTAAATCTTATCATGGTGATTAAAATCAAGAAAACGTACAACTTGTCCGACTATTTCATATAATAATACAAAAGAGCCGACGTGGGTACGTCGGTAAAATTTTAGAGAATGGCGCAACGGTTTTCCAATTTCAGGATTCTTAAGAATTTTGCGAATTTCCTTACTCAGGCGATTATGAAGCACACGATTCCGTTTTATAAGGTTATGCAATACTTCTCGAAACTCATCAGAAAATTCTGCATGATACGGCAGTTCCTGCGCTTCCAGTCCCATAGCCCTATAATCCCTTTAAAAATTTCTTGAGCTCCGTCTTGGTACGCGCCTTGATTACACCATGTCCCCGATCCATCCGCCTACTGATGCGGTTGAGTTTCCGCATATAGCTTGGTCGAATCTCCTCATTTTCTCCTATCACGTTTGGCCCTAACAGCGAATAAAACAGGCGCTCGAGCCGTACTTGGCGTTCTTTGAGCGATTTAATCTCTTTTTGCACTATTGCATTAACCATATCATTAATTATATACAAGAGCTATCACTACTTCAAGTAAAAAAGAATATCCCAAAATCCGCTTTCATCCCGTTACCGCGGCCTTCCGACAACGGCATCCATTCAGACCCTTCGGGGCACTACTCCGTTCCTTAACGGCGGAAGTCATGTTCTATTGGCGGTAACGGGATTCATACTAATTTGCCGCGTCTTGACGCAGATTTCGATTCGACAAACCGGATGACCTGCCGTCTTCAGTACTATATTCCTTCCGCATAAGAAAGACGGGGGTGGTATTGAGCGTCTCGATTTCTGCAATCG
>CAYHJX010000045.1:0-6302 GCA_964357005.1 uncultured Candidatus Saccharibacteria bacterium
ACGTATTTTTCTTTGCTGGAACAGGGGCGATGTGCGGCGCGCTTCTCCTTCTTTTTATGAAATCATCCATTAAATCGCGCGGGGAGGGCCCTCAAGAAAAAGTGTATATTGCTCCGAAGCGTCTATAAGAATCATGACAAATCGAGAGATTTCTCGCGTACTTCGCGAAATGGCCGCCCTTTACGAAATGGAGGGGGTGTTATTTAAGCCGCGCGCGTATGAAAACGCCGCCGCCGGAGTCGAATCGTTCGGAGAAGAACTTATTGATCTTTATAAAAGAGAAGGCAAAAACGGGCTCGAAAAAATTCCGAGCGTTGGGAAGGGGATTGCGGCGCACATTCGCGCAATCCTTGAAAAAAAAGATTTCCCCGAGCACGTAAGGATGAAAAAAAAGTATCCCGTCGATATTCTCGGCCTTACCGGGATTGAAGGAGTCGGCCCCAAAATGGTAAAGACGCTCTGGCAGAAGTTGCGGGTCAGGACTGTTCGCGATCTTGAAAGGGCCGTGCGGGCAGGAAAGGTGAGAAATCTCCCCCGCTTCGGCGAGAAATCGGAGAAGAAAATCCTCAAAGGCATTGAATTTTTGCAAAGCTCCGGCGGCAGGAGAATTCTCGGAGACGTGATGTCCGATATTCGCCGTCTTGAAGAGATGATTCAATCATTCCCCGAAGTAAAAAAAGTCGTGATTGCGGGCTCCATCAGACGGAAAAAAGAAACCATTGGCGATATTGATATCCTTGCGGTTTCTCGAAAACCGGAAAAAGTTATGGAGCGATTCCGAAAACTCCCGTGGATTGATCATGTCTACGGATCGGGCCCCACAAAAACAAATGTCCGGTTGAAAAACGGATTGGATGCGGATCTTCGGGTGGTTCCTGAAGAGTCATTTGGTGCGGCACTCAACTATTTTACCGGTTCAAAAGAGCATAATGTCGCTTTGCGGGAAATTGCGATTAAAAAGGGCCTAAAGCTCAACGAATACGGACTTTTCCGGGGAAAGAAATTGATCGCGGGAAAAACCGAAGAAGATGTATACGCATCTCTCGGACTTCGCTACATTGAGCCCGAGCTTCGGGAAATGAAAGGGGAAATTGAAGAATCTCGGAAAAATACTCTTTCCGATCTTATTGAATACGGCAGTTTGAAGGGCGATCTTCAGGTTCAGACCAACTGGACTGATGGGAAGGACTCGATTGAGGCGATGGCCCGCGCCGCGCGGGAAGCGGGACTTGAATACATCGCGATTACCGACCATACGAAATCGCTTGCGATGACCGGAGGCGCTGATGAGAAGAAACTCCTCCGACAAGTCGAAGAAATCAAAAAATTAAATTCGCAATTCGAAATTCGTAATTCCCAATTCCGTATATTGACCGGGGCGGAGGTAAATATCATGAAAGATGGATCACTTGACATTAAAGATGACGTATTGGCAAAGCTCGACGTAGTCGGCGTTGCGGTTCACTCGCATTTCAATCTTTCCGAAGCCGAGCAAACAAAGCGAATTGTCCGCGCAATGGAAAATCCGAATGTGGACATTATATTTCATTTGACCGGCCGCCTTATCGGAAAGCGAGAGGCAATTCGTCTTAATATCGAAAAAATTATCAAAGCGGCAAAGCGCACGGGAACGATTCTTGAAATAAATGCATTTCCCAGCCGCGCGGATATCAAAGACGACTATATCAGGATGTGCGTTCGTGAGGGAGTGAAGATGTCAATTGATTCGGATGCGCATGAAGCGTCGCATTTCAAAGTTCTTGAATACGGCATTGCGCAAGCCCGCCGCGGCTGGGCAGAACAGAAAGATATAATTAATGCATGGCCCTTAGGGAAAATGTTAAAATTGCTGAAGAAATAAATGCTTGCTTGCCCGCCGAAGCTTTTTTTATCCGCCATAGCGTTAGCGTCGGCGGGAGCGAAGGCGGGGCCAGTTGAGAAAATGCTTGAGTATTTAAAATAGGCGCGCTCATTGCGCGCTACATTAAGTAGATGCGATAACGAGCCCAGTATGCTTTTGAGACAATAGAGGCCGAATTTGCTTGGTTCACGCGAAGTCGAGCTTGGCTCGATGAAGCGTGAAAATTCCGCCGACTCTTAGCGAGGCCGCCGCTGGAGCGGCCGAGTCGTGTCGAAAAAGTATATTGGCGAGTAATATGCCCGTTGAACGATCCGCAGGAATTATTATTTATCGCGATACGCCCGAGGGGAGGAAGTACCTCGTACTTCGATCATCGCGAGACACGTCAACGCTTGCGCCCGGGAAGGCGGTAAAAGAATTTTGGGATGTACCCAAAGGACAACTTGAACAAGGGGAAACAGGGATTCAGGCAGCACGCCGTGAGGCAAAGGAAGAAGCGGGGTATGCCGATATTGAAATAGTGCCCGATTTCAAAGAAACAATTCGATATTTTACCATGCGGACAGGCAAGCCCGTTCCGAAATTCGTCGCGTTATTCTTGGGGCGCGTTTCGTCGGATGCGGTTACCCTTTCCTGGGAGCACGATAAGGCAGAATGGCTTTCCTATGAAGAAGCAAAAGCCCGTGTGAGTTTGAAGCCGATGAAAGAGGCGATTGAAAAAGCAGAAGAATATCTTCGGAATAGTAACCAATCCTCACCAGATTAAAAAATCCATTTACACAGAGGTCGCTGTGTAAATGGAAGAACTTTTTTGGATCTGTATAGTGAAGCTCCGCCAACGGAGTTGGCGGCATCTCCCTCTTCGGTGCGGAGCGGAATCCCGCACCGAAAGCCCTCGGCTTGGCACCTCCATCCCCAAGCTGGAGCTTGGGGCTTTCCGGTGCGGGGTAAAATTTCCAGCAGACGCCGGCGATTTTGTTATCGTTTTGCTTCTTCTGCTATTTTCGAGAATATATTCGGGTGTTTTTCTGCAATTTCGGAAAGTATTTTCCGGTCGAGCGCGATATACTTTTTCTTGAGTCCGGAAATGAGCCGGGAATAGTTTATGCCGTTTTCGCGCGCGGCCGCGCCGATCTTTGTCTGCCAGAGTCGCCGCGAATCCCGTTTTTCGAGTTTTCGCGACACATACATATTGCTCCACGCATGCAACAGCGCTTCGCGCGCCAGGCGTTCTTTTGATTTTCGCCCCCACTTAAATCCCTTTGCCGCTTTGAGGAGCTTTTCCCGTTTTTTATGGGCTATGGTGCCCCGTTTTACCCGAGTCATGAGCGTGTACGTTTTTACATTTGCGAGGAAGATATCTTTGACCGAAAGTACATGAGGATGAAAATCCAAAATGCAAACTGGAATAACTGTGTGCCGACATCAGTTGCCAGAGATCGTATATCTCCCGCACTGACTACGGTGTGGGTGAGCGAAAAGACCCAGACGGTATTAATAATATCGAAACCGTTTTTTACGATAAAACCCGACGCACCAAGTGAAAAATATCTACGCGCGCTTATTTTCTTATTCCACCAGAGTGCTGCTCCGACAAATACGAAAGCGCTCGAAACCATGGCAAGGATACCAGTCACGAGATGTAGTGGCGTTGCATTTGTATTAACGTCAAACATTGTGCTTAGGATCCAAATAACAGAGTCATATCCCCATGAGCTGAACTGAATAATGGTAATAACAAACAATAGTATCATTAAGAGTCGGTCCATTTTTGGTTCCCGATCCGGTGTATTCTTAGTTTCTAATGCTTGCATAGAAATAATTAGTTAGTTAATAAGTTATCGATGAGTATAAAAAAGAACTGACCCCCATAAAGTAATTATCGCCTTAATAGTTTTTATACAGTTTCATTCTTCGCTCGATGCCTTTCGAAAATGTCGAAAACGCCTTTTTCCGCTTCTGGGCTTTTTTTGATTCCTTTGCATTAAAATGATTTTGTCCGGCTTGGCGGAATAAAAGTTTCCCTGTTTTCGTTATTTTGATTCGCTTTGTGAATGCTTTTCTCATGTTAATTTTCTCGGCAAGGCAAGCAAGTTACTTGCGTAGCCGAGATGTTAGAAAATTAAACACCCCGTTTGATAGAAAATTATGCATTTTTTAATCGGTGTTTCAAGTATCGTTTACCCCAGGATGTTTTTAAGTATATTTCTCGGTGGGCAGCGTCCTTCGGATTTGTACTTATTTCACAATATATAAACCGTAGCGGTCTCCTCTCCTTTGTGCTTTCCACTTTCCCTTTCTGGTGGTCAGACAACCGCTGTTCAAGATTTTCTGTTCTTCCAACGTACAGATTTCCATCTTTTACACTCTTCAGCACATATACATAGTGCATAATTTTCATCTAACGGGGTAAGGTTTGGCAGTTAAACTTTCTTTGCATGAATGCTTGAAAGTTTAAGCCAAGCCCTTACTCTTTTACGATTACCGCGATAAGCCCGCGGGGAAAACGCTTTACCGGCGCCTCGAGGCGGTGCGGTACCGTGATATAATCCAGAAATTCTTTGAATTTTTCCATCGCGAGCGCTCCGTGCGCTTTTTCGCGCCCCCGGAGGCGCATGTCAATTTTTACCTTGTCGCCCCGCGTGAGGACTTCTTTTGCTTTCTCCGCGGCGCGCGCGAGATCGTGCTTTCCCGTGGTAAACCCGATCCGCAGCTCTTTTAATTCCGACTCTTTCTTCTTTCCCTTTCCGCGCTCCCGTTCGCCTTTTTCGCGCTCGTATTTGAACTTCCCGAACTCCATGATTTTACACACAGGCGGGTTTGCCGTAGGCGAAATTTCAATGAGGTCAAGTTCCTTTTCCCGAGCAATCTTGAGCGCCTCGGCGGTCTCAATAACTCCGAGATTTTCGCCACCAGGGCCGATCACGCGGACCGGTGAGAAACGGATGTATTCGTTTATGCGATATCGTCTGTCGATGGAAGGAAAATGTTAGCTTATAAATCTCTTTTTCATGAATGCATATCCAGAGCCGGATTTGAGATATTCCTCGAATTCGTATGCTCGCCCTTTGTCTTTGAATCCACAATACCATGCGAGCACATATGGACGCTTTGTGTTAGTATACTGCATTTTGCCTGAGTTATGCTCGGTAAGGCGTTTGCGCAAGTCAGACGTAGCGCCAGTATACGTACTGTTATCTTTTTTGCTTTTGAGAATATATACGTAATACATTAGGTGGTCCACACTTCGCATAAAGCTCCGTGGGACACCACTTCGCCTTGTTGCTTGTCTGTTTGATTAAGTGGCATTGTGCTTGCGCCACGAAGCTCACGAAGTGAGCGAAGTGGTGGAGGCGGGGAGAGTTGAACTCCCGTCCGAATTTAGTCCCGCAATGAATTTCTACGTGCGTATCCGCGTGATGCGGAGGTGGTGTTCGATTAGTGTCGCATGCCGTATCGAACGATCGGGCATGCCGAGCGTGATGGTATAACACCGGGTATGGATATCACACGCATTTATCCGCCGATGCTTCCCGACGTAATGTCAGAAAGAAACCTTTAGTTAGGCAAGTGCAAAAGCAGGTTGCCGCGTAAAGGATTTAAATAAGTTTGCACTTATTGGTGCGCGATTGATTGTGGAGGTTCGCGCGCCCCCAACACGATTCCTTGCGTTCGAAAAGACGTCGAATCCCGACGCCCCCGATCAGAATCCACCTCACAAATACCCTTTCTGTTGCAATCGTTCAATTTCGGTTGCGCTTGCGTCGCTCCTCCTTGACGTACGTTCGTCACGTACGCCTGCGTCGTCGCTCCTTGTCTCACATGAAATTGCCCGATTTCGCTACGAAAAGTATCTGTGAGGTGGATTCTCTTCCTTTTTCAACGTGCGTGAAATTTCCCGTTCTGCTTCTCGTTTCCTTATTGTCTCGCGTTTGTCTTTCGCCTTTTTGTGGCGCGCAAGCGCGATCACTATTTTTATTTTACCTTGTTTAGTATACGCACGAATAGGGACGATTGTCAAACCTTTCTGGGCGGATGCCCCGATAAGTTCTTTGAGCTCTGCCTTATGCAAAAGAAGCCGCCTGCTCCTCAAAGGATCATAGCCGGAAGGCGTATTTTTCGCCTGATATGGAGGGATTGAGGCGTTCAAAAGCCACGCCCCCACACCACAACGCCCGTGTCGTTTGGTGTGGGGGCATGCCTCGTTTCGCAAAACAACAAATGAACCCGCGAGATTCATACGGTGGTCTTTTGCTGATTTAACCTCAAAACCAAAAAGCGAAATACCCGCCTCGTATTCATCGAGGATTTCGTAGTCAAATCGCACTCGTTTGTTTGAAGAAAGCTCGGGCATGTGCATATTCCAGTGTAGCATAGGAAAGACCTTTTTTGTTTCATTTTTGTCTGATAGTTTGATAGAGTGAGTATACTGTGATAAGAG
>CAYHJX010000046.1:0-6195 GCA_964357005.1 uncultured Candidatus Saccharibacteria bacterium
GTTGCGTCAACCAAAAGAACCGCCCCTTCGACGCACGCAAGCGCCCGCGAAACCTCGTAAGTAAAATCAACATGGCCGGGAGTATCTATCAAATTCAAAACATATGATGTATCGCTTCGCTTGTTAGAATCGTTCGATCTCCGCCGACTGGCGGATTGTTCAAGTCGTTCGCCATACCGAACGTCTCCAACAAGGCCGCCTTGAAGCGGCCGATCCAACGAGGCCGAAGGCCGATATAACATTCTCACTGGAGCCATTTTTATCGTTATCCCTTTTTCCCGCTCCAGAGGATTCATATCCAAAAATTGGCTCCGCATCTTTCGCTTTTCCACCGTGCCGGTCAATTCCAAAAACCGGTCCGCCAAAGTCGACTTCCCATGATCAATATGGGCAATAATGACAAAATTCCTTATGACATTCAGATTCATAGAATCACCAAAGTTTATACCAATACGTCACGATCGTGATATATTGGTATAAACTAAAATTATGATAAGTGAAACTTTTTTCGCAAATGCAAACCATTATCAATCCATTCTGCCTCGATAAAACGCACAAATCGCCGTGCATCATAGAGTTCAATTATAAAATCAATTTCATCTCTGCACTCATACGGATGTACAAACACGCTTTTCTGAAATTCAAGCAATCCGAGCTCTTTTAATTTCGACCGAAGCGTATCGCGTAACGATCTGTAATTTTCAGGAATATCAAATAGAATGATCCTCCATTTTTTATCCCACCGTTTTGGTTTTTGAATTGATAATTCATCGAGTTTATATTGCAATGCTATTTGTTTCCCCTCTCGTGTAAGAACAACACGAATCATTCCATTCTTTCCTTCTCTATAATCGACCAACTTCGATTCATACAACCCGCTAATAGATCGTTGAAGATTATGACGATCTATGCTCTTCCACTCTGAAGAAATTGCTTTTAAAATCCTGTGGGCTCGATTCGGCGAGTAGGTAAAAGCAAGTGCTACGCCGCCAGAGAGTAGCAGGAGTATTTTCTGCGCAACTGACCCTGACTTTCTCATATACTCTCCAGTATATAAGATTCAAAAAGATAATACCAATAATTCACGATCGTGAATTATTGGTATATACTTTACCGATATATACGGCATACCCCGATAAGTCGCTGGTAACAAAAAATTGAAATAAATAAACACTGAAATACACAATATTTCTGCTAATAGTTGCAAGGGTAATGGAGCCCCACGGGCTTCCGCCCGTGGTACCAGTGTGAGTCAGCCCTTCGGGCTGTCCCGCTTACGCGGGACCTTGCTCACATCCCCGCCCTTCCGGGCGGGGACCTCCCGCTGGATTAGACAAACACGTCTACTCCACGGAATTGCCGTCGAGTTGGCGCGGGAGTACGTCGCGGCGAAACAAATGCCGCCGCGCCGTCTCAAGAAGGTCTATGATTTCTTTTGTTCCGAAAAGGTAGAGAATACCGACGTACGTAACGGCGCCCGCAAGAAACGAGAGCGTCCCTTGCGTGAATACGCCGGCAAACGTATCAAGCGTCACCACAAGATTTACCGTACGCAGTGTCCCGAACGTGACAATACCCGCGAGAAGTGCCACCCAGCCGATCCGGAAAAGCGCTCCCCATTCGACCGGAATCTGCGTATTTTCTCCGAAATATCTTTTTGTTTTCTTCCGAAGGACAAGAAAAAGCGTAACTGCCTCGCATATTCCCCCGACAACAAACGCCCACGAAAGGCCAATAACGGCAATGCCCTTTGTATCGCCGACTTTAAGAATATGGCGGAAAAAATCAACAAGCTCGCCGGGAAAGCGGTTCACAATGGTGACAAGAAGAACAGCAGAAAGGATTGAAATGAATGATGCGACCGCTCCGATAAGAAGGGGGCGGCGCGTGTCGCCGATTGAGTAAAACGATCGCACAAGAAGCGGGATAACGGACTCGGCAATGATCGCAACAGAAAATACCCCAAATACCGCGGCAGTCAAAATGGTGTCACCCCAATCAAACCGCCCGCCGCCGAACGCAACACGGACGATTTGCGCGCGAAGCACGTAAAAAAGTGCTGAAAGCGGCGCAACCCAAAAGAGAATTGCGCGAAGAGATGCGGAAATCGTCTCGCCCCACCGCTTCCCGTTCCCTTCGATCCGGTAATCGGTAAGCTGGGGAAATGCGGCAATGGCAAAACTCAAACCAAATATGCCAACGGGAATATACTGGAGGTTATACGCAAGCTGGAGGATTGAAATTGACCCGGAAAGAAGAGTGGACGCAAGCGCAATGTATACGATAAAAGTGATCTGGCGGAATGACAGGGCAATGGTCCGAGGAAGTGAAAGCGAAAAAACATTCCCGACCGCGCCCTGAAAAAAGGTGCGCCATGGAACAAAAAAATAATCGCGGATTTGCGGGAATCGGAACCCAAGACGGTAAAAAGGCGCTATCTGAATCAAGAGATGAAAAAGCGCCCCCACCAAAACACCGTATGCAAGCCCTTGGATGCCGAACACGGGAAGGAAAAAAAGAATGCCGATTATAATCCCCGCATTATACACGACTCCGGTAAGCGCATAGACGACAAAGAGCCGCGCGGACTGGATTGCGGACGAAAGAACGCTTGAAAGGCCCAACAAAATCGGGCTCAAAAGCATAACGCGGGAAATTGTCACGAGGATCGAGCGCTCGCTTTCCGAAAATCCCGGCGCGACAAATGCGCTAAGATACGGCATTAAAAAAAACGCAAACACCGCAAGTGCCGCGCTTCCCCATGAAAACACGATGATAAGGTCTTTCATGAATCCCCGGCCGCCGTCATTCCCCTTCCCGCTTATATCCAACAAAACCGGAATAATCGCGGCAGAGGCCGCACCAAGCAAAAATATGGTATACATGGCGTCCGGAATCTGGAATGCGGCGTAGTAGATGTCGAGTTCTCTAGATGCGCCGAAATGAGACGCAAGCAGGCGGTCCCGGAGAATCCCGAGCGCGCGCGATAATAAACCCGCGGCACCGATGAGAAGTGCCGCGGCGTTTATTGAATACATTGCACCGTTGAGAAAATTCACCCCGTTAGAGACAGGTCGCGGTCAAACAACCTTTCTCTGTACCATTTTCATAATCTTTGCCTAACTATGACACTCGTATATCCGGTCTCATAGCGACCGCGGTCTCTAACGGGATTCATCCTATTAGAAACTGCATACGAATGAATATGATCTCAATTCCCCGGATTCACGGGAGGTTCTTTCCGATTCTCCGGTGGTGGCGCCGGCGGGACAATACCTGCAAGCGCCGCCTTGCTTGCGCGGAGATTTGCCAAAATCTGCTTCACTTCCTGGTTGTCGAGATTCAGCGCCTCAATCCGCTCAAACTGCGCGATTGCGTCATCCACCCGTCCTTTCCGGTCATAAATAAGGCCGAGGAAATAGCGGGCGTTTGAATAATTCTCATTCAAACTGACCGCGCGCTCAAATTCCGCTTGCGCCGCGTCAAGATTTCCCGACTGGTAGTAGAGAAGCCCGAGCTGGAACGCAACGCCGATGTCAAAGGGTGCGGTGAGCTTCGCGTTTTCTGTTGACTGAATCGCGGTCTTCAAATCGCCGAGGCGGATTGCGGTCTGCGACAGTAAAAAGTGCGCCGCGGCAAAATCCGACTTCACCGATATCCCTTTTTCAAGGACCGACTTTACTTCCACAAGCACTGCCTCGCGCGTCTTTATGTACTGTTCCCGATCCGCGCCCGTGAGAGAGCCAATCCGTAACTGCGCGTTGTCGGCAAACGTAAGACCCGCGCGGGCAAAATCCACATACGCCGCCGGGTTAAGCGGTCCGATCTCAATCGCTTTCCGGTATGATTCAAGCGCCAGATTTTCTGTTCCAGGAATAAATGGAATCAAAAGCTCGTACAAAGCCCCCCGTGTTCGCCACAAATTCGGCTCTATGGGAAGCGCGGCAATTGCGGCTTGAATCGCTTCGTTTGCATTATTCACTTCCTGGGCAAACTCCGCCTGGACATTTTCCCCGCCTGACGCCCGCTGAATAAGGCCTGAAACCCGCTGAATCCGCACCTGTGTAAGCGCATTCATGTAATTCACATTCTGCGGCTCTGCCGCGCGCGCTTCTTCAAGGTGTGCGACCGCTTGAGCGAGATCCGAGGCATTAAACGCCGTAATTCCTTGTTGCGCCGCAACTGCCGCGCGCACGCGGTTCAATTCAAAGTAGACGCCCGCGATACCCAAGGAGAGAAGAAACACAACAACAAGGGATGAGATAAATACCGCCCATTGCGAATCGAATTTCGCGGTCCGCTCGGAAAAATCCATCATCATTTCCTTCACGCCTCTTTGCGAAACGCCCACACCCGCTTCCTTTTCGGAAAGAATATAGGAGAGTACCCCCGCAAGCGCGAACAATAGAAGTATGAGGGAAAAATTCGCCGGATAGAGAAATGCCGAAATGAGAATTGCAACAAGCCCAACAAGCGGCCCAACGCCCAAAGCCGCCCACTCAAGATGCCCCTCGCCGCGTTCTCTCATGAGAGACCTCGCAAAGACGAAAAGCGCTGCGGCGAAAAAGAGAACCATGATGAGGGCGCCCAAAATGCCGACGGTCGGGATAAGGGTCGAAACCCATGAGAACCCCTGATTGAACCTAACCCCCCAAAACACCGTCTGATTCACCTGCACGTCCTTATACTTCACCCAGTCAAACCCGAATGTCCCCGGACCGGATCCGAGAAGCGCCGACTTCGGGCCTTCGGCAAGAACCGATCGTCCAATGCTCCATGTTGTCTTGAGCGCCGGAGACACTTCCGCAGGAAGGTCAAGCTTTTTTACCGTCGGCTGGGCAATAAACATGAAGATCGAAACAACGAGAAGAAAAATCGCAAATAGGTACCGCCAGTCAAGCCCCCGCGTCTTTTGTTCTCCCGCCGCCTGAAGCGCTGATCTTGATTTCTGAACGCCCCGGAATGTAAACCCGAAGAGAACAATTGAGACGCCGACAAGAACTACCCACGAATACCGATAGTTAATAAGAAGAAGGTCAAGCGCATAGAGAACCGTCGAAAGAAAAAGCGCCCACCGATGCCACGGCTTCCATTCCGAAAGCTTAAGCGTAACTATCATCCCGATTGACACTGCAAGAAGTGCGGAGTAAAAAAGCGTAAGGCCGTTTAGAGTGCCGATGACGTTAAAGTTCCTGTCCTTTGCAAAATCCGCAAACCATCCCCATGCGGACACCCCCCAGAAAAGCTGAAGAAACGTGAGCGCCGCGCCAACGCCGCCCGCGATGACAAGAACAGAAAGAAATGTCATTGCATCTTTCCGCGACTGGAACACGCTCCCGAGAAAAGTCATAAGAAGGATCCCGAGAATGAGCATCGTGATTTTCTCGGATATCGCATCGCTAAACACGAGAGACGTCATCCACGAGAGGGAAAAAGCGGTCGATAGCCCCCAGACGACTAAAAGCGCCCCGCCGAGCCACAAAAGAACCGAATGCTGAAATTTCAACTGCCCCGACGTAAGAACAGACAGAAGCCACACGATTCCTGCGGCGATAATAAGAATCCCGAACGTTGCCTCCCGCCCGAATTCAATCCCGACAGGCGTCGGCAGAAACCAAAGCGGCAAAAGAGCCGCAATGGCGTAGAGAAGATATTTGGCAATGGCGTCAAGATTCCCCTGCATAGCGGCAAAATTCTTTGTAATACCGCCTGCGGCATTGACACCCTGCCCCATTATTGTCTCATTATCCATAGAATAAATAGTTAAATCTTTAAATCGTGATATATCGAATATCTTTATATAGTATATACGACCTTTTATGATGAATCAATGTGGGAAATCAACATGGTATGGTTCTTAATGTATAAATCTCAAATCTTGAAATATTGAAATCTTGATATCTTGGAATACTGAAATCGTGAATTGTTTCGAATTTCTGCCTTAGGTCGCTTACGAAAGCAATTTTTTTCGCGGCAATTTTAACAAGGAGAGAAGAACAATTGTTCTGACCGTCTATAAAGGCGTAATTTTTTCTGTCCGTTTCATAATTTCAATGAATTTCTATCAGTTTCCATAAGCATCAAAGTTTTTATCTTCTCATGTTGTATAATCTCTTAATTTCGCTAATCCGTGCGTGCTCTGGAGAAGATGAGATACATCGGTAACACTTCCGTTATCGATGAGCTGGCGTAGAT
>CAYHJX010000047.1:0-6159 GCA_964357005.1 uncultured Candidatus Saccharibacteria bacterium
CGACAAAACCGGCGCGATTCGTAAAGGACGTAATCGGCCTTACCGGCGGAATACTCTTCGGGTATGGTACGCTCATCGTCATGCCGGTTATCGGTTCCGTGGTCGGCGCACCGCATGCACTTCCCGTCACCGTATTTCTCGTTGCGTTCACGATTGTTGCGCTTGAGCTGACAAACTGGTTTGAGCTCGCGCCCGCGTATTTTTTCTCGTACGCGGGATATTTTGCGTACGTTTTCGGCGGATTTGCAGGCACGGCAGACACCGCAAAAGTGGACGCCCTGATACCGTTTTGGTTTCTCATCATGGTGGGTCTCCTCCTTGGATTTCTCACCGCATACTTGAGACGGAAAATCCTTGACCGGGAAGGAGTGTATGGAGAATCACAGCAAACCGTCTTTGATCGGGAACGAATGCGGCCGTAATGCGGAATGGAATGTATATGACAAAGCGCCCGATCGGGCGCTTTGTCATCCACGCCCCAGAAAACCACAGGTTTACCCGTGGATGAATGAGGTTTTCTGGAGCGGGATTCCGCTCACGGGCAAGCCCGTGGTATCCACGGATTACGGTCAAAACCCTCTGGGGCTTGCCCGTGAGCTTCATAATCCGCTGATGGTACCCTTCGGCATTCTTTCGGCGGCAAGCGGAAGCTGGATGATGAATTTTGTCCCTTTGTTCTCTTCGGACTCAAACGCGATTGAGCCGTTATGCGTTTCAATGATGCTTTTTGCGATAAATAATCCGAGGCCGGACCCTTCGCTTTGAAACCGAACCGCATTCTTTGCGCGGAAGAATTTATTAAAAATGAAGCGCGTATCTTCCTTTGAAATTCCAATGCCGTGATCCTCGATGGTAATAAAGAGATACTCGGGCTCCGGCCGGAGCGTCACTTCAATGGCGCCCCCGGCGTGCGAATACTTTATTGCGTTATCAAGGATGTTCATAAGCGCAATTTTTAATTTTTTCTCGTCAAAGCTCGCCTGCGGGATTTGGCGCCCGGTCTCCCGCACGTTCATGGTAATATTTTTTTCCTGAACCCGAAGTTCGACGTCCGATATCGCGCTCCGGATGAGCGCTGGTATATCGCCCATTCGAAAGATATATCCGTACTTTCCTTCCTCGATCCGAGATGTATCAAGAAGGTCGTTTACCAAAGAAACCATGTGGGAGCTTGCGTGGAATGTTTTTTTGACCATATCGGTCTGCGCCTCGGTAAGCGCGCCCATGCTCCCCTTGAGCATATAATCAAGCGACCACTTGATGCCGGTAAGCGGGGTCCGGAGCTGATGCGACGCAGTTGAAATAAACCGGATTTTGAGAAGCTCGACGTCCTTTTCCCGAGTAATGTCGTGGAGAACAATCATGGTGCCGATGGATTCTTTTGTCTGGCTCCGAACGGGAATTTTCGTCACCAAAAACACAATCCGTTGGGGATTCTCAATCGTATATTCCCGCGTTTCGTAGTCGCGCTGGGTGAGTTCTAAGATAGTGCGAAGATTGGATAGCGGACCGTTCGGATGCCCGGCGAGATCGCCAAGTTTCTTGCCGATGATGGTGCGGCGGCTCACCAAAAGGTATTCCTCGGCTTTCGGGTTAAAGAAGACAATCCGTCCGTGAAGGTCATACATGATAAGTCCGTCTTCCAAGCTTTGGATAATGGATACTGTTTTTGTGCGCTCCGAAAGCAAATCATTGAAGATCCGCGCGTTTTCAACCGCAGTAGCCGCCTGGTTTGCGACGATTGTCGCCAAGCCCATTTCCGCATATTCGAACACGTGTTTTTTTTTGTAGTAAATGCACATGCCGCCGATGACGTTTTTCTTTCTGATGAGCGGAGCGCACAAGAGGCCGTGATATTTTTGTTTTCGCACGGCAGGGAGCCATGACGTCGGCAAAAACGGGTCTTTCTGGACATTGCTCGTTGCCCATGCCTGGCCGGTTTTCATGGCGCGGCCGATCCACGCCTTACCGACCGGAAGTGGATTTTTGCGGGAATGGAGGACGTACTGGCGCTGCATGCCGTATGTCGTCACAATAAAAACCTTCCGTTTGTCAGGAGTAAAATTCCAGAAATTGACATACCGCGCGCCGAGCGCCTTCCCTATGGTCGTTGCGATATTTTTGAGAATGCCGTTTATATGCGTTTCAATCGCAAGAAGTTGCGAGGTCTTTTCAAGCGCGGTGAGCGCCCGAATGTGCCGTCTATACTCGGATGGGGGAATAGAAACGCTTTTTTTCCTCGTTTCCGCAGCTCGGAAGGACGTCGTGGTATATTCAGGAGTTACCACGTATTCGTCTTTTCTGATATGTGATGCTTTTTTTGATCGGTGAGTCATAACGCGTATCTCGTATCTCGTATCTGTATTGTAACCGCGCATATCTTGAAAAACAAGAATCAGTCCATCGCCAGGAGATGAATTCCTAAAAACGTAAAAAACACTGCAGGGCGAACCTGTAGTGTTTTGATGAAAAAATTAAAATGCCGCGAGCGTTCGCTGGCGGCTGAATCATACTTGATCAAAATCGTGAATGAGAACGGGTCGCTCCATGGCTTTTTGACGCGGTCCATACCATGCTTCTGCGATGATGACTTTTCTTTTCAACACATGGGGAAGCCAGTACCGATCTGCAGGCATCATCTCCTCAAACGGAAGGGTGTTGGTGTCAAACCATGTTGGTGTTGCCATTTCTGCGGTAGGAACTGCGTCGCCCTCCCATGCGTCTATTGTAAAGACGTGAACCCGGCAATCGAATCGTCTGCCGTCTTCCGTCCTATTATGAAAGGTGATAATTGCGGCTTCGGTAAGATCTTCTTCTCTTGCGCGAACCCCGCTCTCTTGCTCGAGCTCGCGAACAGCCGCTTTCCGCACTGATTCGCCCTGCTCGATTTCCCCTCCATACCCGTTCCAGCATCCTTCTCCGATATGGCGGGTTTTGCGGCCAAGAAGCACGTTCCCATCCCGCACGAGAAAGCAAAGCGTTGCCTCTAAAAGAGCTTTTTCCGCGTTTTTCTTCGTGCTTTCAGACACACTCATTCCCCTTTGTTCTGGTTCTATCCTATCGTAAGCAAGTTTTCTACACTTTTGCAAATCGAATCCAACCATCCATTTCTTCGAACCGCGAACAAATGAAGCAGTTGCTCGCCGAGTGCCGAGAGGATCAGTCGATTACTGCGTCGTGATTGTTCCGGTGACACCATAGACAGCCGGGGAGCTGTCGGGTATTTTTCAGTAATAAATCCGATAAGTTTTGCCGTCCAATTTTACTATTGCCGGATCAGCAACCGATTCAACGATGACCGATTGCGGATTCGCGTTGTCGAAATGAATACCATCGGTTGAAATAAAACTGAAAAGCTCGGTTCCGCCCGTCTGGGTAAAATTCGCCGTAATAAGAAGAAATTGGCCGTCCGGAAGCTGTGTAATGGACGGATCAACATAATCATAGATTTTTGTTTCTTCTTTTGTGAAGTTTAGACCATCGCTGGAGATGGCCGAAACTATGCAGCCGCGGCCACAAACTCTTGATACATAGTAAAGCCGAACGCGGCCGTCGGATAATTTGATTGCTTCAGGCACGCTTGCCCAGCCATTGTCATCGGTTTTTTCCGAATCAATTACCACGCCTTCCCGCTCGAAATTTAACCCGTCGGATGAAATAGCGGAAAATATTTTGTGAATAGCCGGCACACCGCCGGTATCTGCACCTTTGTAATAGAGACGGAAGCGGCCGTCGGATAATTCAACCAGCGTCGGATCGCAAATAACAGTTTCAAAACCGCCGTAAATTGGCGTGAGTCGCGTGCCGGATTCAATTTGAAAATCAAGGCCGTCCGAAGAAATCGCCGACATAATACCGCCGCTTAAACCGCAGTAGTACATACGGAATCTGCCGTCTTTAAGTTTATAAACATAAGGAATCTGACCGCCGGAAATTCTGATGCCAGAATCTTTTGCCCACTTAAAAGAAACAGTCGGCGCCGGTGTTGGCGTTTGCGATGGCGTTGTGGTTGACACCGCGGGAGATGACGATGCCTGCGGCTCGCCTCGCTGAAGCTCCGGCGAAGCGGGTGAAATTTTCACGACTACTGATTTCGGGTTGTTTGCGGGATTATCTTCAGGACACAGATTTGCGTCTTTCTGCTCTGCCTCATCCCAAATATTATCCGGGCACAGCGCGGGATTGATTTTTCGGCCGGCCTGCCCTGAACTTGTCGAATGGGTTGCGGACGGAGTTGTTGTCGCTTGAGGTGTTTCGCCTTGAGGCTCCGCCATAAATTCATTTAATTTTTTCCTCGTTTTGGGGCCGACCAATCCGTATCCTGTAGTATTTTCGTCTCCTGACGAAGTAATTCTGTATTTCGCCTGAAATCTCCGCACTGCTTGTTGGGTAAGCGGGCCAAAATAACCGGTAACGAGTTTATCTGGATAAATATCGGGCATCGAAGCGAGAAATTCCTGCAATTTGCGGACATCGTCGCCGGTATTGCCTCGGCGTAATGTTTTTGAAAATACAAAACCAGCTTGCGCATCGGCAAGCGTTGTTCCAAAAAACGATAAAACCGTCGCTATTAAGAAAATCAAGGATGCACGCTTCACATTTTCATTATCGCTCAATTTTCAGGGTCTGTTAAACACAATAATTCACTTTGAAGAGCGGGTTGCCCCGTAATTGCCGCGACGATTTACTCTATCGCTTCTTTCTTTTTCTGTTGCCAGTAAATAGTTATAATGAATAACCACATCAACGCCAGCACACCAAAATATCCAAAAATCGACTCAAACGGCAATCTAAGATTCCATTGTATAAGATCGGCAGATAATCCAGTCGTAGCAATAAAAAACGGCCATAATATGAATATATTTCTAGTTATACGAAAAATAACAGAATTAATAATGCCTGCCATAAACAGCGGAGCCATATGAGAAGGCGAGATAGATTCGCCGTATCCGACATGATGGAGGGCAAAAAATGCCGCGGCGGCAAGAATGGCCGGTATTGCCCCAAAGGCGCTTTCAAACCTTATTTGAACCCATCCATTGAAAAATATCACCCAGAAAAGACCCGCGGTAATTTCCAAGGCCAGCAACGGCAAAAGCTCTATGAAGGTCAAAGATTTAATGGCAACCACAAGAGTGACTGAAGGATTTTCGGGAGATGGGGCGACGAATATGAACACGCTCAAAATGAAACCGATAATTAAACTTATCAGCAAAAACTTTTTACTTATTCCTATCTCCGAGAGGGGTCTTTTTTTTATAAAACTGTTATATGCTATTGGTATCGCTATGCCCAGAACAAACATTGAAACAGGAACCCAGGCGCTGACTATCGTAAATGTTCTCCAGGCCACATAAAGACCCGCAATCATAACAAAAAAAGAAACGAAAACAACGAGTAAATCCACTGACGGCTGGAATCTAATTTGCAAGAAGTTTTTTAATCTAGTCATAACCTCAATGTAGCAAATTTTACCCCACACTGCCACTCACTATTATTTTTTGAAGAGTGCTAACTCCACGACGAGTATAAAAAATAGCTCAAGATAGAATCGGGTTATTTTTAAGTGCTCCGCGCGCTCGAGTTATTTCGAACCGCAATTTGGCAAATACCAGGATCAATTTCCCCATTCAAAATAATCAACTATTGGTAAAATTCTTTACCCTGAGCTTGTCGAAGGGCCGGCAACATTCTTGCCCGTCCGTAGCTTTAGCGAAGGCGGGTCGCCGTTTAAAATCGTGAACCACTGGTAAAGATACCCCGTATTACGAGCTGCTTGTCCCGCCGTAACCTCGTGTGAAGGCGGATATGCCCCTGTGGCGAGCGATTGCCGCAGGGGCCAGAGCCCTTGCCTGCCGGCAGGCAGGTTTGTACCCCTTGTGCCGAATCAGCCCCTATTTGACGAGTTCTAAAAGCGGCTCTTCCCAACCAAAACAGGTTTCTCGTCCTTTGAGCTCTTGAAATGCCTTTGCGCAAGAAGGATCAAGTTTTGTGTACTCTTTAAGCACCTGAACGGTTTCCTCAACAAAGCCGCCAACCGTGCCATCGGAATCATCAACCCCGCTCCGGCATAGCTTATTATCAAGACGCAACAGTGTATCAACCAATAGTTTCGCCGTCTGTTTGCTCACCGGCAATTCAGAAATAATTTTGGATAAA
>CAYHJX010000048.1:0-6068 GCA_964357005.1 uncultured Candidatus Saccharibacteria bacterium
TGTTTTATGACATCCTTATTATCCTTGAGATATTGGATGATTTTGTCGTTGAGTGCTTGAAGTTCTGCCAGTGTTGTTGTCTGTTCAACCTGTGCTTTGTATGAATTTAACTGCGTTTCGACGTTATTGAGCACATTGAGAAGCTGTGTTTTTTGTTCGCTTGTGAGGTATTGATTGTTTTGAATGGTGCTTTCTGCTTTGTCGAGTTTCGCAATTGCTGAATTTAGCCGTGCAAGAAGCGATTGCTTGAGCGTATCATACGTGACGCTGGTACCCGACGTGCCGGAGCCGCTGGGGAGCTGTATCGCCCATGCGGGATTATACGCAATGACGAGCGCGGCAATTGCGCCAGTAAGGATAACTCCTGCCACAACCTCTTGTATTGATATTGAATGGTAGATGCGATTCATAGTGGTATTCGTAAGGATGGATAAGATTAGAGTTCGCTATTTTCATTTACTTGGCTCGCCGAGTTCGACATGCCGCTAAATTCAGATGCGGCTTGGGTATTTTTTTTGATGAGATCAATAAGCTGTTGTCGGGATAACTGCGTCTGTGTGCCGCTCGTTCCTCCTGACGTAGAACTTCTCCCGCCTGAAGATTCGGTTTCTCCTGACGGCAGGCGTGATCCAGCATCTTGGCGCGTGCCGCCGCTTCGTTCGATCTCGATATTGACCGATGGTTTTTTGTTTGCGCTAAACCAAAACGCGCCTCCCACAACGCCGAGAATGACAACCGCCACTGCAATAATGAGGACATGTGCTTTACTCATATATGTATATGTGTTTAGTTATTAAAACGAGTTTCCCTGGTAGTGTGTGACAATCTATACACAGTTTTTATGCTATCAAAAAGGGGGAAAAAGCGCAAGATTGGCTGTGGAAATCCGTATGATACTGGAGATATTATGTGCTCCGTGTTTGTTCAGGCGTCCGCTTCTTTGATTCCGCTTCAACGCGTATAGCAAAAGGAACGGTAAGATTCGGATGAAGCGCGATATGTACCGTTGCCTCACCAACGGTTTTTATGGGTTCGGGGAGAAGAATATCATCTTTTTCAATACCGATATTGTGTTTCGCAAGTTCTTTTGCAATATGCGCTTTTGTAATCGAACCAAATGTTTTTCCTTTTTCATCCGCCTTCATGCGAAAAATGACGCGAATACCCGCCAGGCGGTCTGCAACGGCCTCTGCCTGATCAATGCTTACGGATGTTTTTTTGGCATGAGTGAGGAGCGCGTCTTTGAGCTCCCGAAGGGCTTGTTCTGTCGCCGGCCGCGCGAGTTTTTTCGGAAACAGGAAATTCCGGGCGTATCCGTCCGAAACCTCTTTTACTTCGTGCCGCCTGCCAACCGCCGATACATCTTTTATAAAAATTACACGCATAGTATTTAGAATGCCAAGCGATTTTATCCTATTTCGTGTAAAATTTCAAGTGTTTTTCTCTAAGAAAATGTTCAGCACGAAAAATAGCGGCAATACTTTCCGCTCGGTATATTTCCGATGTAAAAGCCATGCGCACTGCTTTACGGAATTTTATCCGAATGACCTTTATAAATTTACTTTCCTCATTTGTCGGCTTGGCAGTCCGTCTTACATCAAGGGCCAAAAAAAGATGCTCCGGAGTGCGGAAAAGTGTGTCAAAATAGTTGATTCGACCAAGATGATGCCACTTGTTACTTTGGAGACCCGTTTCTTCCAATAATTCCCGCTTTGCGCCTTCCAGGGGCTTTTCTCCTTTTTCGATTCCGCCGCCAATAACGCCGATAGTACTCTTTCCAACCGCATATCCATATTCTTTTGTCAGATAACAATACCCTTTTTGGTCGATAGCAACGATTGAAGCGCCGCCGTTGGTTTCTACTATTCCAAAAATTCCCTTTCTCCCTCCGGGTCTAATCACCCGATCTTCCCGTACCGTAATCCAAGGGTTTTTATAGATCATTTTGCTTCCAATGACTTCGAACGGTCCCCGATTTTTTCTTTTCTTCATATTTTCGTGCTTTGAGTGAGGAAAGCTGCTTTTGAAAACATGGAAGGGTTGGATATCTCGTGTTTTCCGCTGATGCTCCCGCGAGCACAGTATGCTTTTTCGACAATAGAGGCGGAATTTGCTTGGTTCGCGCGAAGGCGAGCGAAGCGAGACGAAGCTCGAAAATTCCGCCGACTCTTAGCGAGTGAACCGCAGGAGTGAACGAGTCGTGTCGAAAAAGTATATTGGCGAGTGAAATCTACATTTTTTTCAAAATCTCAATCGCCGCTTCGAGATCATAATCTTTCCCCTCCTCCGGCTCTGTGGGGATCTCAACAAGGACATCCGGCGTAAGGCCGACTTCGTTTATCTCGGTTCCATTTGGGGTAAGCCACTTTGCGATTGTTATCTTTACGGATGAGTTTTGTTCAAGATTGATAAGTTCCTGAACTGACCCTTTTCCGAACGTCGTACGGCCGACAAGCTTCATTGCTTTGTTATCGCGAAGCGCACCCGCAAGAATTTCCGATGCTGACGCAGACCCTTCGTTTACGAGGATGATGGTCGGTACACGGTCAAGAATCCTATATCCGCGCGAGCGGTAGAGTTCCTCGGTCCCATCCGCGAACTTCTCGCGCGCGACAATGTCGCCGGGCCCGAGAAACCAGCTTGCGATTTCAACCGCCATATCAAGGTACCCACCCGGATTGTTGCGAAGATCAAGAACGAGTTTTTGGGAGCCGCTTGCCGCAAACTCCTGTATTGCATTTCGGAATTCAACGCCCGAATTTTCCGTGAAGTGGTAGAGATGAATGACAAATACTCCGTCTTGCTTTTTCTCGGTCCGGACAATGGGAATTTTAATGATGTCGCGGATAACCGTGACGTCAAACGGCTTGTCGCCTTTTTCGTCCCGCAAAACCGTGAGAACGACTTTGGTGCCGACTTCACCCCGGATTTTTCCCACTGCTTCATTGAGCGAAAGGTCTGCGGTTCCAACGCCATCAATGCCAAGCACTTTATCGCCGGCATGGAGGCCCGCGCGCTCCGCGGGGCTATCCTTGAGTGGAGAAATAATCGTGAGGACTCCCTTTCGAATTCCTATTTCAGCCCCGATTCCTCCGAACGCGCCTTTAATATCTTCTTGGAACTGCTTTGTTTCCTGCGGAGGAAAGAATTCCGTATACGGGTCTCCGAGAGCTCGCACCATGCCGGAAATTGCGCCGAACACGAGTTTTTCCCGATTAATTTTTGACTGGTCTACATATTTTTCCTCAATTCGCGACCAGACGTCCCAGAAAAGCGAAAAATCAACTGCTTTGGTGTCGGCTGATCCCTGCGGGTTTTTGCCGATGACTTCAATGACGGAAATCGGCTGTGCCGATTCAAGGCCGACCGAGTAACCGACAAAAAAAGTGCCTCCCAGAACAAGGAGGGAAATGAGTACGGCAATTCCCTTTTTTAGCATCTGCCTATGGTCGTCAGACATGAAGAGTATTTCTGCATTATCGCGTTTTTTTAGTGCGGCGTCAATCCGGCATGGGGAAGTTCGTCCGCGAGCGCATAGATGTCGCCCGCGCCCATGACAAGAATAACGTCTCCGCGGTGCGATTCTTTGAGTATTTCGCTTTTTGCCGATTGAAACGTCGCGTGGTGCGTTGCGCGTTTCCCCCGTCTGGCAAGTTCCGCGGCAAGCAGTTTCGCATTGACCGCTTGTTTTGCGGTCTCGGTTTCGCGCCCGGCAACATCATAGACCGGAAGGAGCATGATGCGGTCAGCCATATCAAACGCCGTTTTGAATTCGTCCCAGAGGTAGTGGAGGCGCTGGTATTGGTGCGGCTGGTATACGCACCAAATGCGCCGCATGGGGAAGCGCTCGCGCGCCGCGCGGATTGTTGCCTCGATTTCTCGCGGATGATGCCCGTAGTCCGAGAAAATATATGCCCCGTTTTTGGTGATGCCTTTTAATTCAAATCGCCTTCCTACGCCCTGGAAACCGGAAATCGCCTTCAATATATGCGGATACGGAATGCCGAGTAGCGCGCCAAGCCGCACTGCCGCAAGAGCATTTGAAAGATTATGCGCTCCGGCAATCTTGAGATGTTTTTTTATTTCTGCCGCATCGCGATCCTTCTCGGAATACCAAATAACTTTTTTTCCGGATTGCCACGCGACGTCTTTTACGTTCGGGTCATCCCAATTTGCGATTAAAGCGCCGTCCGCGGGAATTTTTTTTGTATATTCGAGGAATGCGGCTTTTATATCATCCAGATTTTTATATGTATCAAGATGTTCAGCATCAATATTTGTAAAAACGGCGATTTTCGGCGAGTAATTCAAGAATGATTTGTTCCATTCGTCCGCCTCAAGGACAAGATATGGGCCGTGTCCCTTGCGGAAATTTGAATCACCGAATTCCTTCACTTTCGCGCCGATAATGACGGTAGGATCACAAAATCCTTCTTCAAGGACAAGCGCGGCAAGCGCTGTTGTCGTACTTTTGCCGTGCGCGCCGGAAATAGTGATTGTTTCGTAGCGTTTCGTAAGCTCTCCGATTGCTTCGGCATAGGTGTGCGCAGGAATGCGCCGTCTCTTCGCGGCCCGAAGCTCCGGATTGCCAGCGGGAACTGCCGCTGTATGGATGACGCGGGTTGTACCGCGAGGGATGATGGTTCCCTTATGCGGGCCAGTTGCGACTTCTGCGCCCAGTTTCGCAAGTTCATCGGTGATATCAGTTTTTTTGATATCCGAGCCGGTTATTCGGTAGCCGCTTGCAAGATAATACTTCGCAAGCGCAGAAACCCCGATCCCGCCGATTCCGATGAAATGGATAGATGATTTTTTGTTTGATTGATTACTTTTCCTTACCCTGCTTTTTTTCATAGCATCCTCGTATTCATTATGCCATATATGGAGCGACTTTAAAATGCGCGGAAAACATGCTATATTCGCCGTAATATGAGGTTTACGCCAGACATTCATCTGCATTCAAAAGAGCATGTCCTTGCGGACGATCTTTCGAAGATGATGGCGGAGCCAAAACGGTTTGCCGCGTATCTCGGCATTGCAAAGCTATACTATGAATCGGATTTGCGGGCCCTTGCACGGCGGGTTGTTGAGAAAACAGATCTTCCTCACGAGGCGCGGGGGAAATACTTTTTCGCGGCGCTCAAGGGGCTTATGAAGCGCCCGGGAGTAAAATTCAAAAGAAAGAGGCGGAAGAAAAAATACCATGTTAGAAAGAAGACCAATTGTAACAATTCCTGAAAAGATTCTCCGGGGAACTGCAAAGGAGATTCCGGCGGATTCAATCAGAGGAGAAAAAATTCAGAATCTGATTCGAGATATGAAATATACGCTTGCCCATACGCCAAACGGCGTTGGTTTGGCCGCGCCTCAAGTGAGCGAGGCGCTGCGGCTTTTTATTGTGTCAGAGGAGGCGGAAGAAATAGACAGGATTGAAAAAAAAGAGGGAAAGCGCGTTCGCAAAGGAAAAATCCGAAACGAAGAAGGAAGAGAAGAGGAAGCGTACGAGAAGCGCGAATGGAAGTATTATGTTTTTATCAATCCGAAGGTGCTCAATAAGTCACGAGTGCGCATTGACCGAATGGAGGGGTGTTTGTCTGTCCCCCAGAAATTCGGCGACGTAAAGCGGCATGAAAAAATAACGATTGAAGTGCATGACGAAACCGGTCGGAAATTTACGCGCGGGGTATCCAAATTTTTTGCGCGCGTTGTTCAGCATGAGCTTGATCATTTGGAAGGAATTCTTTTCGTAGAGAAGGCACGAAACATAGTAGAAGAACACAATGGCCAAAAATGATCTTCCAACAATTCTTTTCTGGGGAACCTCGGAATTTGCAATTCCTTCGCTAGGTGCGCTTTTAGATGCGGGGTATCCGGTTGTTGGGGTTGTCACGACTCCGGATAAGCCATCCGACAGAAAACAGCTGCTTACTCCCCCGCCAGTAAAGGTCTTTGCCGAGTCAAAAGGAATTTTTGTATACCAGATAGAAACGCTCCGGACATCCGGCAATGCTCTTGGCCTTCCGGATGCGGATTTATATGTCGCTGCAGCATACGGAAAGATCATTCCC
>CAYHJX010000049.1:0-5967 GCA_964357005.1 uncultured Candidatus Saccharibacteria bacterium
ACCATTATACAGGGAAATCTTAAAAAAATCTTTCCGCTTGAGCTGGGAAAACAACTTGCGCAGGTGATCGGGGAAGCGGGACTCACGCACCTCCATATCGCGGAAACGGAAAAATACGCCCACATCACGTATTTCCTGAACGGCGGAATAGAAAACCCATTTCCCGGAGAAGACCGCATTCTCATCCCGTCGACCGAAACAACCCATTTTGACGAAACGCCCGCGATGAGGGCGCGCGAAATCACGGATACGATCATTGAAAAATACTCCGCCTACGACGTCATATTCGCAAACTTTGCAAACGCGGACATGATAGGCCACTCGGGAAATTACGAGGCCGCGGTAAAGACCGTCGAAGTTCTTGACGAATGCATCAAGCGCCTTTCGGAACATACGCTCAAAACAGACGGCGCCATGGTTATCACCGCTGACCACGGCAATATTGAACTCAAGCGAAACCGGCAAACCGGTGAAAAGCTTACGGAGCACTCGCTCAATCCGGTGCCCTTCATCATCGTCTCGCACGACACGAAGCTTGTGCGCGAACGGACGCCGCACGAGGTAAAAAAAATACAATCAGAAACAAAGGGGATTTTGATTGACGTTGCGCCAACCATTCTCGGCATTCTCGGCATCAAAAAACCAGATGATATGACCGGGAAAAGCATTCTTGAGGCCCTCTGACAGTACAGATAATTGACAACAGAGATAGCACATGGTACCATGGGAAAGAACAGTGAGTTCGACATAAAATATAATTTCTTGGAAATTTTCTCTGATGCGCCACATCGGGTGAGAAGGAAAAATTGGCATGTGAGTACCAAGAAAACGAAAATAGAGATTACCATGGATGGACGTAACTCGAATCGAATCATCGTAACGAACAACCTCGTTTCTCTCTAGATCCCTGCGACTCTGCAGGTTCGTTTTCACCCCGTTACAACCCGGAAGCTCCGGCCTTCAGGTCGGAGAGGAAGGAAATAGTGTAGAAAAACCATTCGAGAATCTTCGGCCTTTAGGCCAGGTTGTAACGGGGTTCAATCGTCTTTTACCTCGTTTTTCTATCTTTCCCATTCGACGGGACGCACTCTCGGGTTTTTTCTATTTCATACTATATGTTTACGAGTATCACCATTGCGGCGGCATCCCTCGGCGTCGCAGGGGGCATTATTGTCGGCTATCTTCTGCGCCAGCTCATCGCAATCCAGAAAAAGTCGACAATTGAAGCGAAGGTAAAAAAGCTCGTCGAGGATTCGCGGACCGAGGCAAAAGAGCTCCTCTTGGACGCAAAAGAAAAAGCGTCGAAAGTGATTGACGACGCAAAAGCGGAAGAAAAGGAGCGGCTCACCCAAGTCCGCCGCCTTGAGGAGCGTGTGAGCGAGCGCGAACAGTCAGTTGACCGGCGCGTAAAAGATTTCGAAAAAAAAGACAAAGAGCTTGAAGATAAAATTGAGCGCGTCAAAGCAATCAAAGTCGAGGTTGAGGAGTTGAAGTCAAAATCGCTTACTGAACTTGAGCGCGTCTCCGGCCTTTCGAAAGACGAGGCAGTAAAGGAAGTCACGGCGCGGGTCGAACGCGACCACGCCGAAGACATCATGCTCCGCGTAAAAAAACTCGAGCAAACGGGAATCGCGGACCTGGAACGAAGGGCAAAAAACATTTTAACGACCATTATCCAGCGCCTCGCAACACCGACAACGTCAGAAGTGTCAACAACGTCAGTCCCGCTTCCGTCGGACGACTTGAAGGGAAAAATCATCGGCCGCGAGGGGCGAAACATCAAGACGCTTGAGCGGGCCGCAGGCGTTGAAGTGATTGTTGACGACACACCCGGATTCATCATCATATCGTCCTTTGATCCGGTGCGAAGGCAAATCGCAAAAATTGCGCTTGAACTTCTGATCCAAGACGGCCGCATCCAGCCCGCGCGGATCGAAGAAACCGTTGAAAAAGCGCGCGAAGAAATCGAAAAACAGATCAAAGAAGCGGGAGAACAGGCGGCTTACGAGGTTGAGGTTTTTGACCTTGACGAACGGCTCCAGATGCTCTTGGGACGCCTTAAGTTTCGCACAAGCTACGGCCAAAACGTGCTTCAGCATTCGATTGAAATGGCGCATCTTGCCGGCATGCTTGCCGAAGAAGTGGGCGCGGACGTCGCCATTGCAAAAAAAGGAGCGCTTCTCCATGACATCGGAAAAGCGGTTGACCATGAAGTCACGGGAACGCATGTTGAAATCGGGAGAAGAATCCTTCAAAAATTCGGCGCGGACGAGCGCGTTATTAAGGCCATGCAGTCGCACCATGAAGAGTATCCATATGAAACGCTTGAATCAATCATTGTCCAAACCGTTGACGCAATTTCTGCGTCCCGGCCGGGCGCGCGGCGCGACTCGATTGAAAACTACCTAAAGCGCCTCGAAGAGCTTGAAAAAATCGCGAACTCATACGAAGGTGTTGAAAAATCCTATGCGATTTCTGCAGGCCGCGAGATCCGTATCTTCGTCACACCGGAAAAAATCAACGACTTTCAGGCGCACGATATTGCGCGAAAAATCGCCCAGCAAGTGGAGTCAGAACTCAAGTACCCGGGAGAAATCAAAGTGACCGTCATACGGGAAACGAGGGTGATAGAATACGCCCGGTAGGAAACGGGGAATTCGAAATCCGAATTTCGAAATTCGAAACAACGGAATGAAAGAAATCGAGCTTAAATTTGCGGTTCGCGATTTTTCACCCATTCGCACAAAACTCCGTTCCCTCGGAGCGGCATTACTATGGAAGGGGAGAGAAGAAAACTGGTTTTACAGTCGAAGCAACTCAAATCTCCAAGGGAAGAGACGCGTACTTCGCATCAGAACATCGGATATTTCAAAGCTGACACTCAAAACGAATAAGCATATATCCAAAGGAGTGAAGGTTGCTGATGAATACGAAGTTGCCATAGATAATCCGACCCTCATGAAGAAAATACTCACAGAAACCGGATTCTCCAAGACATTCGAATATTCGAAAACGCGCGAACATTGGAAATTGGGGAATTCTTTCGTGGAACTTGACACATTGCGTGACGACAGAAAATTTGTGGAAATCGAATCAACGCACACCGGGATAAAAAAATTTGCTCGGAAACTCGATCTTGATTTTTCGAGAAGCACGACTGATGGATATGTGGCGCTTCTTACGAAAAAAGGGACATTGAGAAAATCATAAAAATGATGTAGAATGCAATGCGTGCCGCGGTAGCTCAGTGGTAGACCTGCTTGCCGGCGGGCAGGGCGAAGGCCCGAAGACAACAATGAATTACAGTGTCTATATAATTCAGATTCTGAAAGATAACAAATTTTATACTGCTATCACGAATAATATTGAACGGCGCCTACGAGAACATAACCGAGGGACAACCTCAACTCCGTCAACAAAGAATCGTGGACCTTTCAAGTTGATATACAGAGAAAACGGATTTACGCTTCCGGAAGCAAGGAAGCGAGAAAAATATTTAAAAAGTGGGATTGGCCGAGAGTGGAGAAAATTTTTGCCGGGTTAGCTCAGCGGTAGAGCGCTTCCCTGAAGAGGAAGGCGTGCCCAGTTCGACTCTGGGACCCGGCATTCTACCGTTCAATTTTTACTCATAAACAAAACCCATATGGACCAACCAGCACAGCCGGCAATCGCGCAAAAAAAAGTGAGTCCAAAAGATGTATTCATGCATCTTTTGACAATCATTACGCTCTATGTAAGCGCAGTGAGTTTCGGAGCGCTCTTATTTCAAGCAATCAACATACTGATTCCCGATGTCCTTGAATATAGCGTCTATGCGCGCGAATCCGCGCTTCAGGGAATCCGATGGGCCATTGCGTCTTTGGTTATCGTATTTCCGGTCTACATCGGAACAACATGGATGCTCAATAAAAGCTATGTTGCCGAGCCCGAAAAACGAAACCTCCGCATCCGGAAATGGCTTACGTATTTTACGCTTTTTGCGGCAGCCACAATCATTATTGGTGATCTTGTAACGCTCATTTATAATCTCCTTGGCGGCGATCTTACGCTCCGATTCATCCTTAAAGTCGTTGTTGTTCTCTTTATTGCGGGATCCGTATTTTACTACTACCTCTGGGATCTTAGACGCCATAATATTGAAGAATGATTATGAATCCCGTTAGAGGCCGCGGTCGTGGTATGGTTATAGCGGGGACTTAAGTAAAATGAAACTGTTTAACAAAAATAATAAATGGTTGGCGCGGGTTGACCGCGACCTGCCTCTAACGGGATGAAAGTTTTTATCTATAGTATCGTGGGGATTGTTATCGCCTCGGTCATTGCGGGGTTTTTCCTCGTAGGATCTCCGTTTGAACAGAGGATTCGCCGCATTGATGAACGCCGCGTTTCTGACCTTCAGTTCATTCAGTCAGAAATAATCAACTATTGGACAAACAAAGAAAAACTTCCAGAAAATCTTTCGCTCTTGCGGGATGACATCCGCGGCGTATCCATTCCTGTGGATCCTGAAACCGGAGCGGAATATGAATACAAAATTATCGGGGAAAGGAAATTTGCGCTCTGCGCATCATTCAGCCGCGCGACGGAATCATCCGGCGCGCCAACGCAAAAGCTCGTTCCCGCCGAGCCATACGTGGGAATAGAAAATTGGGAACATAGAGAAGGATGGGTGTGTTTTGAGCGAACCATAGATCCTGATATATATCGGCCGAAAACAAAAGGAATACCTGCGCAAGATTAAAGAAAAGCCCGTCAGACGGGCTTTTCTTTACATCGCGAGAGAGGAGCGATACAATAGAACTCACTCAAAATGCGGGTATAGTTTAGTGGGCTAGAGTATATCATGCTCTAGCGGGAAATTTAATGAGCCGGCGGAGCCGTGCGAACGTGAAAAATTTCCCTGGATTTTGCCGAAGGAGGCAAAATAACGCGTCCTTGCAAAATAACGTGCGGGTGTAGTTTAGTGGGCGAACGCAAACTGCTTTGCGTTCGCGGGAGATTTAGGCGCAAGTTCTCTGAAGCCGTAAAAATCGCCCGAGGTTTTGCCGAAGGGGCAAAACAACGCGACTTGCCAAGAAGAGATAAGCGGCCATGGTTTAGTGGCAGAACACGTCCTTGCCAAGGATGAGACGCGAGTTCGATTCTCGCTGGCCGCACACGAATTTTTCCCAAGAGTGGAGCGACTGGATGAAAAATTCAGTGTGGAATGCGGGGCGATAATGGGCCTATCCCGCCTGTGACAGGATGTTCAATGTGATAGCAAATTTATCTCCGCTCATATCCCAAATAAAATAAGATTAGGGGGCGCGATCCTCGCAACTATCGTCGCTCATTCTTAGCGAATAGTTGCAAGACTTCGCACCAAGCTCGTAAATTTTGATCCACATTGGCATGACCAAACAATTTAATCACGACGAGCGTGTAAAAATTACAAACGGGAAGCCGAAACTCATATTGGCGATTATCGTCTTGCTTCTTGTTTTTGTTGGGCTAAATACGAAACTTTTTGTGGATTTGGGAATTTTTAATTTCCAAAATATTCCAAACGTTGAGGAGCTTGATATTGATGTAAACGTCCTAAATAAAAAACTCGCTGGCACGCAGGAAGGCGTTCACTTTCTCGAAGGAATGGTCGTCTCGGTTATGTTTGCGAATCCTGGCGCGGGCATACTTGTCGGTTTCCTTAAGGAGTCGTTCGATATCGGAAATCACTACAGAGGAGATACTTTAAATAATACCTCGGCGGCCGATGGACTTATGGATTTGGCGTTTTGGGTTTTGGGGTCGCTCGCGGGATTTTATGCGATTATTCCCATACACGCCTTTTTTATAGAAAATAAGATCAATGGTCTTCGGGATCTCGTGCGGGCGCTTAAAAACAAATGAATAACCGCACCGCAGAGCGGTGAGGTATTCTGGCGGACGAAACAATAATTTTTTAGACCTATGCTGTTTTAATTACCGTCT
>CAYHJX010000050.1:0-5867 GCA_964357005.1 uncultured Candidatus Saccharibacteria bacterium
TGTAACGTGGGTGATTTACTATGCTCTGGCCGGCTTTGATGGTGTTGTTCATATCATGCCGTTCCCATGCATGCCGGAGGCGACGGTTACCGCACTGATAGACGAGGTGTCGAAGGATTA
Organism: uncultured Candidatus Saccharibacteria bacterium; assembly: GCA_964357005.1. GTDB lineage: Bacteria > Patescibacteriota > Minisyncoccia > Sungbacterales > HO2-52-23 > 2-01-FULL-50-25. Next base: position 121 of record CAYHJX010000050.1, read on the forward strand.
CGGGATTCCCGTCAATCATCTGGTTTTTGACCAGCAGTTTGGCGAGCAAAATCTGATTACGCGTGCAGAGGCAATGGTCAATCTGCTCCGTTTCAAAAAAGAAGGGCTTGCGTCAGTTCTCGCGACAAGAAAGAAAGGACTTTGGATGGGGCTTGATGTTGGAAGTACTTCGACAAAAGCGGTTCTCCTGGACGGAGAAACTCTCGAAATCGTTGACCGGGAGTATCAATTTACCAATCGTGATCCCATCAGCGCAGTCAAGCGAGTTGTCACTGAAATCCTTTAGAGGCATCCCGATAGGAAAGTTACCGGAGGAGCCACAACCGGATCTGGCCGGAGACTTGCGAAAATGCTGCTCGACGTCCCGCTTGCTGTTGATGAAATAAGCTGTCAGGTGATGAGCTGCATGCTTGTTAACCCATCTGTGCGCTCGATCATAGAGATCGGCGGACAGGACAGTAAATTCATCAGTTTGGACCAGCTTGGCGTTCCGAACTGGTTTAACATGAATAGCATCTGTTCTGCGGGTTCTGGCGCGTTTTTATCCTCTGCTGCGCGGGAATTCAAGGTTCCCATCGAGAACCTTGGAAGCTGTGCGCGATCAGCCGAATGTGCCGTTACGATTACCGGACGATGCGGCGTTTTTGCCGAATCGGACATTGTCTCGAAACAGCAGGCCGGATATCCGATAAATTCCATTGTAAGAGGTATGTGCAGGGCGCTTGCTCAGAACTACTTGAGCAATGTATGCAGATCAAAAAAACTCGAAGGCCCGATCATGTTTACAGGTGCAGTTGCGCTCAACGAAGGAGTAGTTGATGCATTCTCTGAATTGATCAGTCAAGAAGTTGAGGTTCATCCGGACCAGCGTGTTTCGGGTGCGCTCGGCGCTGCTTTCACGGCGCTCACCCGGAACGCGGCGGGCGGTTTCGAGAATTGTACGGTTGAAACCATATTCGGCGCACACACATTCAACTGCTCTGACTGTTCAAATGAATGCGAAGTTTCTCTTATTCATCGAGACGGCCGAGTTATCTGTGCCTTGGGGAGCCATTGCGGAAAATACGAGAAGTTCTCCGGGCAGAAACTAAGGGATGTCAGGAGAGAAGTTGGTTCTTAAATGAATACCCAGAGAGTTCTTTTATACTCTTTGTTGATAGGGAAAGCTTATACATAGGCCGTGGTATGACCCTTTTGGGTTGTTGCCACGGCTTTTTTCTTTCGATCAATTCGACTTATTGAAATTACTCGGAAATTGCTTCCACTGCTTTTACTTCTTCTATTTTTGATTTCAATAGTTCCTCAATGCCTGCTTTCAAAGTAAGAGACGAGAGAGGGCAGCCATGGCACATTCCGAGCATTCGGACAAAGACCGTTCCGTTCTCAAATTTCACAAACTCAATATCACCCATGTGGCTTGCAAGCGCAGGACGGATATCTTCGAGTGCTTTTTTGATTTCTGTTTCCATGAAAAACGAAATACGCAGTCCCCAGAACTATTCGCTTATTCGTACGAATAAGCGAATAGCGGAGTAGCGGAGATGTTAGTTCTATGGTGCGGGGTAAATCTGATTTCCTTCGGTATCAAATATAATAATCGCGCGCGTGGGGCAGGATTGGGCCGCCAAGAGGATTGTCTCGTCGTCCGCACCAGTATCGTTATAGACAACCGCCTTATTTTCCTTGTCGAGTTCAAACACGCCTGATGCAATCGCTATGCAGGATGCCGCGCCAATGCACAAACTTCGGTCAACAATGATTTTTCCTATTCGTATGGATTTCTTTTGACCATCCGCCGCGGACGGCTCACTTTTTTTCGCTTCGGATTCGTCCATAAGTATTCATTCTACAGCATTTTATGCATCGCCTCAAGGACAAGTGTGACGCACGCCATGCGGCCCGGAGTGGGGGAGATTCCGAGAAGCTGGAGTACTGTATCTTCTCCAAATCGCCGAGCATCCTCAACTGATTTTCCTTTTATGGAATCGAGAAAAAGCGAGGCAGATGCGGTGCTTAGTACGCATCCGGTATTTTCAAAGGATACGTCTCGTATTGTTCTGTTTTCAATGAAGAGCCGCACTGTGAGCGAGTCGCCGCAAAGGGAATTTGTCGCGTTTGCTTCGTGCGAGAACGGCTCTTTCAGGCCGTAGTGTTTCGGATGTTTGTATTCCGCAAGTATCCGGTCTTTGTAGAGTTCGTCCTCGGAGGTCATCGTTTCAAAATTCGAATTGCTTTTTCTATGCTTTTCCCAAGCGCTTCTATGTCGGATTCACTCGAATAGACCCATGTGCTTGCACGGCTAAGCGCCGGAACGTCGAGAAATTCCATAAGAGGCATTGCGCAGTGGTGTCCTGCGCGGATTGAGACGCCATCGCGGGAAAGAATGGTTGCAAGATCATGCGGATGGACTCCGTCAACGGAAAAGCTTGCAATCGCAGAGCGCTTTTTTGTATCGCGGGGGCCGTATATGCGGACACCAGGAATGGGAAAAAGGGTGTCTACGAGCGCGCGGGTAACGCGGCCATCAATTTCGCGGATCGCATCATATCCAACGCGGTCAATATAATCGAGCGCGGCTCGAAGGCCGACTGCGCCCTCAACATTCGGGGTTCCTGCCTCAAACCGGGAAGGGGATTTATCCCATAAAACCTCGTGTACGCGAACGCGCTCGATTGTGCCGCCGCCGCGCATCACCGGAGGAGCAGAATGAAAAATATCGGGCCGCGCATATAAAACTCCAATTCCCATGGGGCCGCCGACTTTGTGGCCGGAAAACGCAAGAAAATCGCATTCGAGGGACTCGACGTCAATCGGTTCGTGCGCTATGCCCTGCGCCGCATCAACAACAAAAAGGACTCCGTGTTTTTGGAAAAGCGCGCCGTATGATGCAATCGGATTTTTTGTCCCCAAAACGTGCGAGATGTGCGAAAACGCGGCAAGCCGCGTTTTTGGGCAAACGGCGCGCTCGATCGATGGAAGAGAAATTTCTCCATTTTCGTCAGGATCAACAATGTCGAGGATAATGCCGCGCGTATCCCGCAGGAGCATCCACGGCAAAAAATTCGAATGGTGTTCAGCGCGAGACACCAACACATGGTCTCCGGGCTTAAAATACGATGCGCCAAGAACATGAGCAATCATATTGAGCGATTCAGTCGTATTTTTCGTAAAAATAATTTCGCGGGGCTCTGCATTGAGAAACCGCGCAACGCGCGCTCGCGCGCCTTCGTAGGCCTCGGTTGCTTTTTCGGCAAGGTCATATATGCCGCGGTGGACATTTGCGCGGGACGACATTTGGAAATTCCGGATTGCGTCAATGACGGACGCGGGCATTTGGGCAGTTGCCGCAGAATCAAGATATACAAGGGGCTTACCGCTATCAGCAAAAGACGAGAAAAGAGGAAAGTCATTTTTATAGGGTTCACCCCCACACCAAGGCTTTTTGGTCGTTGATTCCAACGATTCGCCTTGTGTTTGAGAATCACTCTTCTGTTGCTCTTTGTCTATTGCTTCTTGGTGTGGGGGTAAAATCTGTTTCATAATTATTAGCACTGAAAAAAGATTGGATGATATGTCTCAGGAATTTTTTGTGCAATGTCTCGGAAAAACGCACCAAGAAGGATATGGAGCGCGGCAGTGCGGTCAATGCCGCGCGATTCAAGATAAAAAAGGTCGCGCTCGTTCACTCTCCCAACGCTTGAGCCGTGCGACGCCTTGACGTCAGACGTCTTGATTTCAAGATGCGGGAAAAACTCCGCATGCGCGGATCCGGAGAGCATGTATGCGTTTCCGAGAAAATAGGTATCACTTCCGCGCGCGGTTTGCGAAACATCAAGAACCCCCCGGACCATAAGGCGCGATTCGTCGAAAAGCGCCGCGCGCGCCGTCACGCGCGCAAACGTATCTTTTCCTTCGTGAAAGCACGCGACTTCTATATTCGCGCGATTGTCCTTCTTTCCGATAATTCCGAAAAGAATTTCGAGCCGCGCGCCGCGTCCCCGGAGGTATGCGCGGATACGCGTTTTTTCCGGCACGCGCTCGTTAAAAATGACAAAAATCTTTCTTGCCTCTCCCGGATTTTCCAAAATAATATCTTCGCTCCATTCGGTTCCGAGCATCCGGGAGTCAATAATTCTTGTTTCACAAAGATTATTCACGCCGTAATTCATAATTCGCAATTCGTTACTCGTGTATTACCCGACCGCGTCTTCCATCGTAAGCTCAATCAAGCGGTTCATTTCAACGGCATAGTCAACCGGAAGGGTTTTTACAAGCGGCTCAAAAAATCCCGATACAATGAGGGAAGACGCCTCTGTTTCCGACAGGCCGCGCGAGCGAAGGTAAAAAAGCTCTTTGTCGCGGATTCGGGAAACCGTTGCCTCGTGCTCAAGCGTAACGTCGGATTCGTCAACCGCAAGCGTCGGATACGTATCGGATCGCGATGCGGCATCTGCAAGAAGCGCGTCACAGCGGACAATCATTTTTGCGTTTTTGGCACCTCGGACTACGCGGGACATTCCGCGGTATGATGTCCGGCCTCCGCCAAAAGAAACTGATTTTGACAAAACATTTGAGCGCGTATCCGGAGCTATATGGATCATTTTTGCGCCGGTATCCTGGTGCTGTCCCGGCCCTGCAAGCGCGACCGACAGGGTGTCTGCCCGCGCACCGCGTCCCTTCAAAATGACCGAGGGATATTTCATGGTCACTTTTGAGCCGAGGTTACAATCAACCCATTCGACAAACGCGCCTTCCTCCGCGATTGCGCGCTTGGTGACAAGGTTATAGACGTTTTGGGACCAATTTTGAACCGTGGTATAGCGGACCCGCGAGAATGGCCGCGCAATGATTTCAACAACTGCCGCGTGCAAAGAATCGGTCGAGTAGACCGGCGCCGTGCATCCTTCAAGATAGTGTACCTCGCTTCCTTCGTCCGCGATGATGAGTGTTCGCTCGAACTGCCCGAACCCCGGGGCATTGATGCGAAAATACGCTTGGAGCGGCAAACTAACGCGGACACCCGGCGGAACGTAAATAAACGATCCGCCTGACCACGCGGCGGAGTTGAGCGCGGCAAATTTGTTGTCGCCAACGGGAACGACAGTCCCGAAATATCGTTCGACGAGATCGGGATATTCCGCGACTGCAGAGTCCATGTCAGTAAAAATAATTCCCTGTTTTCGAAAACGCTCTTTCATTGCGTGATAAATCACGCTGGAATCGTATTGCGCCGCGGCTCCGGCAAAAAATTTCCGCTCCGCTTCCGGAACTCCGATTCGTTCAAACGTCCGCTTGATGTCTCCGGGCACGTCGTCCCATGACCGGGCGTTTCGGTCCCATGGTTTCACATAATACGTAAGCAGATCGAAATTAATTGAAGAAAGATCAGCGCCCCATTGCGGCATTTCTTTTTTTTGAAATACGCGAAGCGCACCCGCGCGAAATGCGCGCATCCATTCCGGCTCGTCCTTGTCATGGGAAATTTCCTCTATTGTTTTCATCGAAAGGCCGGGCGCCGTATTGAGAACGGGCGCACGTTCGTCATGAAATCCGTACTCGTAATTTTTTTGTGTGCGGTGGAATTGTCGTTTCATCCCGTTAGAAGCAGGGCACGTTGAAGACCTGCATGATTAGTTTCATCCCGTTACCAGGAAACCACGGGTGTAAGCCCTCGGAGGAATGGAGTATTGTCTCGAAGGGTCTTGATAGATACTGCGGCTCTAAGGCCATGGTAACGGGATTCATAA
>CAYHJX010000051.1:0-4559 GCA_964357005.1 uncultured Candidatus Saccharibacteria bacterium
GGATACCATGGCCGGCTGCCAACCCGGACGCGGAATCGAAGACGAAGACGCTCTGCAATTTCAACCGGCGTATCGGGATGAATGATGATTGTTTGTACGCGGTGCCGCCGCAAAAGCGCGGCAATTGCGCCGAATGGCTCGCCGGCTCCTGTCTCCTTGCGAAGCTCGTCAGCTGACTCAACGGAAACGCCGCGCGCCTCTTTTCGCGCGCGATTAATCTCAAGCGCGCCTGCAATAAGGACCGCTCGTCGCAATCGAGGAAATTCGATAAAAAAATGCGGATCGTGGAGTACCATGCGGATTCGCCACCGCAAATCAGCATTGTAAAGCGCGGCGTCTTGCGTGGTCGAACCGTATATGAGGCGAACAGATTTCATATATGATTCCATATAATAGACAAGCCCCTTAAAAAGCAAGATCCCCCCACCACTGGTGATATAGCGCGGATAGAATCCCTCTTCAGTAGATACTTGAAAGACGGGAATCTGCCGCAAAACTATCTCAAAAGTGATGGGGGGCCTTGCCGGACAAATGAGAGTTCATTCCAGTTGCCCGGAATGAGTGGCACTCACTGGACATATTCGTAGCAGATTAAAGCCAAAAAGTCAAGGGGCTTATCCACATTCTTTCGTATAATCGGGACTTTGCACCTATCTAGGGCGTTACATTCTGTGAGAAATGAAAAGGAAAATACTCTTTGTTATAACCAAATCGAATTGGGGCGGTGCCCAACGCTACGTTTACGACCTAGCGACTCATCTTCCTGCCGATCGCTATGAATCCGTTGTTGCAACAGGCGGCCAAGGAATTCTCACAGAAAAACTTACTGCAAAAGGTATTTTCACAGTTTCCGTGCCGACGCTTGTGCGCGACATATCATTCGGAAAAGAAGTTAGCTCTTTTTTTGCACTCCTTTCGCTTTTCAAAAGCGTACGCCCGTCAATAATCCATCTCAATTCAAGCAAAGCGGGCGGCATCGGGGCGGCTGCGGCATGGCTCTATCGAAAAATGCCGGGAAACTCGCGTCCGCGCGTTATCTTCACTGCCCATGGGTGGGGGTTTAACGAGCCGCGGCCGTTTTATGAACGCGCGGCTATATACGGCGCAAGCGTTCTCATGTCCTTATTTCTTGATACAGTCATCTGCATCACAAAAAGTGGCACCCGAAGCGCAAAACGATTTATGCCGGAACAAAAAGTCGCGTTCATTCCAAACGGCATTGAGCCGTTCGAACTTGAATCGCGAACGGACGCCCGAAACGCGCTCTCCCGGCTTTCACGCCGCCCGATTGCCGATACTGATATCGTGTTCGGCACAAACGCTGAATTCACAAAAAATAAAGGGTATGCTGATCTTCTCAATGCGCTCACCGCGCTCTCGAAAACGACGAAAGGATGGAAATCAATTTGGATAAGCGACGGGGAGCTTCGTCCGGCGCTCGAGAAAGAAATCCGATCCCGCGGGCTTGAACACATAATCCTCTGCACCGGCTTTATCGAAGACGCAAAGCGATATCTTTCCGCGTTTGACGCATTTGTTCTTCCGTCCCTTAAGGAAGGACTACCGTACACGATTCTCGAAGCGATGCGGGCAGGAGTGCCCGCCATCGGAACGCGCGTTGGAGGAATTCCCGACCTCATTGAGCACGCGGTATCGGGAATTCTTGTTCCGCCGGCGCGCCCCGACGCTCTTCTGAAGGCCCTCCAAGAGTTTCTCAAAGACAAAACGCGCGGATCAGCCCTTGCCACACGCGCGCGTATGAATGTAGAACAAAGATATACGCTTGAACGTATGATCCAAGAAACCCGATTCCACTATGAAAAAAAATAATATAATCCGGGCGGCAATCCTTGTCATCGGCGATTTCGCGGTTCTCTATGGCTCGCTTCTCTTTGCGCTGTTTCTCCGGTATTACCGCTCCTCCGATCCCACACCCATCGCGGCGCATTATATGCCGTTTGCAGTCATTTTTATCCTGTGGATTTTTATCTTCGGCTCATTCGGGCTCTACGATCTTACGTTCATGAAAAACGGCCGGCGGTTTCTTTTACGGCTTCTACACGCCATGGGGATAAATTTCGTCCTCGCAATACTTTTTTTCTACCTTCTCCCGTTTTTTGAAATTGAACCGCGCCGGAACCTTTTCCTCATTGCGATTATCGCCGCCCTGTTCCTCTTTCTCTGGCGATCGCTCTTCAACCTTTTTATCCTAAAAACGCCTTCGTCCCGCGTGCTCTTTCTCGGGATCACAAAAGAGACGAACGAGCTTGCCGAATTTCTCTCTCTTCACCGCCAGCTCGGCTACCAGCCGGTTGCGCTCGCCGCATTCACAAACGGCTCAACCCCAGAGCTCCCCCTTCCTGATGCGTCGAAAGAAACGGCAGTACCCCATATATCGCTCTCGGGCGGCATAGCGCGCACAATCCAGACGCTTTCCGTGGACACTGTTGTGATTCCGCGCGGCATGAAAGAAGATCGCGCATTCATCAAAATGCTTTTTGAAGTCATCCCCCTCGGCATTTCCATTGTCGAATTTACGCCATTTTACGAAATGATAACCGGGAAAATTCCGATGCCGCTTATCGAGGAAATCTGGTTCATTGAAAATCTCGTGGGGGCGCGCAAACGCATGTACGAATTTTTCAAGCGGATGCTTGATATTCTTCTTGCAGTCGCGCTTGGAATACCCGCACTTATCCTTTCAATCCCGATTGCGGCGGCAATTCGGCTTGATTCGCCCGGACCGATTTTCTTTCGCCAGAAACGCGTTGGAAGAAACGGGAAGGAATTCGAATTCATCAAGTTCCGCTCCATGATCGAGAATGCGGAGTCGATCGACGGGTATAAGGGAAATGGGCACGATCTCCGCCATACCCGGGTTGGCGTCGTACTCCGGAAAACCTACCTTGACGAGATCCCTCAAATATTCAATGTGCTCCGCGGCGAGATGTCGTTTATCGGGCCGCGGCCGGAGCGTCCGCAGTACGTCGGAGAACTTAAGAAGAAAATCGCATTCTATGAAATGCGGCTCTTGGTAAAACCGGGTATTACCGGATGGGCACAGATTAAAATGGAGGATGATGCATCAGTTGAGGATGCGCCGGAAAAAATGCAGTATGATCTCTACTATATTAAAAACCGCTCTTTTGCGCTTGATTTGCTGATTGCCCTCAAAACCGCGTATACACTTCTCCAGCGATCCGGAAGGTAGCATTCGGAAAACAGCTTTTGAAAATCTTCGCTCCGACCCACCGCGTCGGAGCTCATCAGAGGTCGGCCTCGCTCGTTTCGCTTCGCTCAACACCGTGGCCGCTCGGCCTCCCATGTTTTCAAAAGCTGATTTCCTCAATAGTCACACAAGGTATTGAATCGACTACAATCAAAAATATCGCTGAAGAAATACTATTCCTGAAAAACAGTAGGCACAAATCAAAATCTAAACGGGTTTACGAAAGATTGTACTCTTTTTTCAACTCTCGAATCCCCTCCTCAAAAGAGATTTTCGGCTCCCATCCGAGAAGTTTTTTTGCTTGTGTGATATCAGCGAGCGTTTCCTTAACTTCGCCTTGCCTTGGTTCGACGAACTTCCATGGGCCGCCGATCATCTCCGCAACTTCGAGAACACCATGGCTTACGCCTGTTCCGACATTGATAATCTCTCCTTTGCCGACGCTTTTTGCATCCATTGCCAGGAGGTTTGCCAGCGCAACATCCCGTACGTGGGTAAAATCGCGGCGCTGTGTGCCATCCGGCACAACAGGCATGGGCCGATTGTTTTTCCGCTCCTCAAGAAATATGCCAATGACCGTTGCGTAAGGGCCATCCTGCGACGTTGTCTGCCGAGGCCCGTATACATTGAAGTAGCGAAGTGACACTGTCTCAAGCCCATAAAATTGTGCTGCCATATGGCAATACTGCTCGCCGACCCGTTTTTGGATTGCATACGGAATTACGGGCTCAGGCGGCATATCTTCTCGAAGCGGCGTGGGGTGACGCGGTCCATACGCTGATGAGGACGCCGAATAGACGACCCGCGGAACACCGGCATCCCGCGCCGCAAGAAGGACATTAAGCGTTCCCGTGATATTAATATCATTGGTAAGCCGCGGCTCAGAGATTGAATACTGCATCCGCGGCTGGGCGGCCACATGGAAAATTCCCGCCGCACCTCTGAAAATAGGTTCGAGTTTCGATTCATCACGGATATCCGTTTCGTGAAGAATTGCTTCGGCCGCCACGCGCTCCCGCTTTCCGGTCAAAAAATTATCAATGACATGAACTTCGTCACCCCGATCAATTAACTGATCAGCAATATGAGAGCCGATGAATCCCGCGCCGCCAGTTACCACATACTTTGCCATGCCGTATCTATCCCTTCTTCAGTTCTTTATTCACATTCTCGGGGTTTGCCTTGTACGTTTCGAGCTTGCGAAGAATCCATTCATGATCGTGAACGCTTACGTCTTCAAGCGTAAGACCCTGCGATGCAAGAAGTTTTTCATTAAATTCTCTATCCTTCCGCAACAAATCTGCGCAATCAGTAAGCCCCATTGATGAAA
>CAYHJX010000051.1:4569-5207 GCA_964357005.1 uncultured Candidatus Saccharibacteria bacterium
TGCAATTGCAAGCAAAATCCAGAATTCTACTGTATGAAAGATATGCAGTAAATCCATCAAGATCTTTTGGAAAACAGTAGCCGCCAAACCCCCGATATCCGCCGTGGGCAACATCAAGATGCGAATCTCCAATGCGATGATCGGCGGCCATCCCCAAACGCACATTTTCGTAATCTGCACCAAGCGTATCGGACGCGGCAGCAATGATATTCGCGAAATTTATTTTACGGGCAAAATGAATATTACCAGCGTATTTAATAAGCTCGGCTTCTGTCGCACTAATTCGCACCGGGCGATATGTATTCAAACCCCAGGGGGACATAAAAGGCGCTTTCGGAAGAAGCGATAAGACATAATGAGCCGAATCCATGCTCGAATCAGTAAAGCCGACAATTTGGCGATCTGGTTTCACAAAATCCTCCCATGCGCGCTTCTCGGTAAGAAACTCGTGATTAAAGAGGATTTTGTGAGATGGGTATTTTTTCTGCAGTCGTTCAGTCGTACCGGGAGGAATCGTCGATTTCACCACGCCAATCTTGCCATCTGTCATAAGGGAAAACGCGCTTTCAAGGGCGCCTATTAACACCGCGCCATCCGGCGAACCCGCGGTCGGAAAACAAATAAAACCAATATCCAAT
>CAYHJX010000052.1:0-5153 GCA_964357005.1 uncultured Candidatus Saccharibacteria bacterium
CGCCTCGCGGATTTTTTTCCCAATGGTTTCATTCCGGTCGTCGAGAGAGACGCGGAGCTTCTTTTCTTCGAGCGCACGCGCGATCGAGCGAGCATACTCGACAACCGAATCATTCAGTGTGAGAATGCTTACTTGAACCGGTGACATCCAGAACGGGAATGCGCCCGCAAAATGCTCTATCAAGATGGATATATAGCGCTCGATGGAGCCCATGATTGCGGCGTGTATCATGACAATCCGCTCCCGTTCTCCCTTTTCGCTTATGCAGAAAAGGTCAAACCGCTCCGGGAGATTCATATCAAGTTGGATTGTTGCGACCTGCAACTCGCGCCCGAGCGAGTCATGTGCAAGAAAATCTATTTTTGGGCCGTAGAACGCCGCTTCTCCGATTGCTTCAGACGCGGTAGCGTTTTTTTCTTTGAGGATTTGGCGAAGTATCTCTTCCGCTTCTTCCCAGACCTCGCGCGATCCTAAATACGCCTTCTGGTTTTTCGGGTCAGACAAAGAGAGCCGCACGCGGAGTGAAAATCCCGCTTTTCCGTAAAATGCATGCACAATATCCCAAATCTTGAGGATCTCTTCTTTTATCTGGTTCTTGCGGCAGAATACGTGCGCGTCGTCTTGGGTAATCGCCCGCACCCGCGAAAGTCCGGAGAGTTCCCCGGTTTGTTCGTCGCGATACACTTTTGTCGTTGAGGCGTAGCGTTGGGGCATGTCGCGGTAGCTCCAGAGTTTTCGCGCGTAAATTTGCGTGTGATGCGGGCAGTTCATCGGCTTCATCGCGAATACGTGTCCTTCTCGCGTTTTTATTTTAAAAAGTTCCTCCTGGAATTTCTCCCAGTGCCCGCTTTTTTCATAGAGTTCCTTTTTTGTGATATGCGGGATATCCACTTGTTCGTACCCCCGCGCTTTGCGGAGTTCCCAGACAAAATCATCAAGGATATTCCGAAGTATTGTTCCCTTCGGCGTCCAGAGGGGGAATCCGGGGCCGACAAGCTCGGAGAAGGTAAAAAGGTCAAGTTCGGGTCCGAGGCGTTTATGGTCCCTGCGCTTTGCTTCTTCAAGGCGTGCGAGGTATTCATCAAGGTCGTGTTTTGTCTCGAATGCGGCGCCGTATATTCGCGTGAGCATCTGATTTTTTTCGTCACCCCTCCAGTAGGCGCCTGCACTGGTTGTGAGTTTGAATGCGTCTGGGGGTATCTCTTTTGTATTCTTGACGTGCCCGCCTTTGCATAGATCAATAAAACAATTTCCAATTTCCCCGCCAGAGGCGAGGCTCGCCCGAGGCGGCACTTTCCAATTTCCAGTGCCGGATGGACACGTTGCATATACCGTGAGGTTTTTTTTCTCTTTTACGAATTCTTTGACGAGATCCAATTTGAATGGCTGTCCTTTGAATATTTTTTTTACGCGGGCAGGCGTTATGTTTTCTCCAGTAAAATCGAGATTCGCTTTGATATATTCTTTCATGGTCTTTTCCAATTCCGGCAGATCCGCATCAGTAAGGGGTTTGGGGAGTTTGAAATCGTAATAAAAACCGTTCTCGATTGTCGGGCCGATTCCCAATTTCGCCTTTGGGAATTTTTTAAGCACGGCCATAGCTAAAATGTGCGCAAGCGAGTGGCGGATTTTTTCGATAGGGAGAATCTCTTGATTTTTAGGATGCATATGGTAGTTTGTCAGTCAGAACCGTTAGGAGGATATATGGCTTCTCAGCTTCCAACCGCGCTTGAACGAGCTGGAGAGCGGGTCATGGTGCGGGATGAAAAGGTGCGTGCCGTCATACTGCATGTTAACGAATACCTGAACCAAGGGCTCAAATTCTTGCTCGAATATGAGATTCGTCTTTTGCCCCATGATTGCGCCATTGCCGAATATTTGTCTGATCGCCTTGTATGCGACATGGTGATGAACGCGTATATATCGAGCGGATGGGAGGTGTTTGCATTTTATGATCGCGGAGCCGAGGAAGAATACAGCGGAATTATCTATATAAGGCGTACGGAGCGAGGACCCCTGCTTAGCCCGTCACGTTCATGGTTGCCGAGCGCATAAGCGCGCGGCAAATTATTTTTCAGTATATCGAAAACAAGAATTTACGCAATTTCCATTGCTTCTTCACAAAGAATTTTTGCAGTACCGTCTTTGTCGGATATGCGTCCTTTCACGAGAAGTATTTTTTCATCCTGCCAGACGCCGGGGTTTCGCGTAAGGACTTTCGGAAATACAAGAATCTCGGCGCGCGTTGTGAGGTCTTCGAGCGTCACGAAAAGCATCAGCTCTCCAGTTTTTGTCGTAACCCGCTGAATTCCGCTGACGAGCCCCGCGACCGTGACCATTCTATTCCGGTGGGCTTGCGGGAGCTCGCGGAGCGGGAGGGTGAAGTTCCGTTTGAGTGTGTCAGCGTATTCCGCAAGGGGATGTTCGGTGACATAGAGGCCGAGGAGCTCTTTTTCCCACTGGAGCCGCTCGCGTTTTTGAGCGGGTTCGCTTTTTTTGAGGTTGAGCGCTGAAACCGTGACGCCGGGCGATGCGGAAAAAAGCGAATCCTGGCCTCCGCGCCGCATTTTTTGCGACTCGCGGTTGTATTCGAGAATGAGATCGAGGTTTGCGAGAAGTTCGTTTCGCTCGCCGAGGCAGTCAAGCGCGCCGCATTTGATGAGCGATTCCATTGATTTTTTGTTAAAGTCCTTATGCTGGACCCGTTCGGCAAAATCAGCGATTGACGCAAATTTTCCTCCGTCAGCGCGCGCGTCAATGATCGCACGGACAATGTTTGTTCCGACATTTTTTACTGATTCAAGTCCAAATCTGATTTTGTCAGCGCCGTCTCCCCGGATGAGGGTAAACCGCGCAACGCTTTCATTCACGTCAGGCGGGAGGACCGGAATTCCCATGCGCTTCGCTTCATCTATGATTTCTGCAATTTTTTCTATGTCACCGGAGTCCGCGGTAAGGACTGCCGTCATGTATTCCCCGGCGAAATTCGCCTTCATGAAAGCCGTCTGGTAGGCAACGCGGCCGTAGCTTGCGGCATGCGCCTTGTTAAATCCGTATGCCGCAAACGGCTCAATCAATTTCCAGAGTTCTTCCGCTTTGGAGCCCGCGAGGCCGTGCTCAACGAATCCTTTGATGAGTTTTTCTTTCTGTGCCTGCATTTCAGCGGGGATTTTTTTCCCCATGGCTTTCCGGAGTTTGTCCGCTTCAAGCCACGAGAATCCGGCGAGCCGAATCGCAATAAGGAGCACATCGTCTTGGTAGGTAATCACGCCGTATGAGTCGATGAGAATATCTTTCATGCGCGGATCAAGATACTCGATGCGGCTCGGGTTGTGTTTCCGCTCGATATAGCGGGGGATCGATTCAATGGGCCCCGGGCGGTAGAGCGCAACCATTGCGTTGATGTCGTGTATTGACGTTGGCCGCAGGTCCTTCAGGTGTTTTGTCATACCGGCTCCTCCGAGCTGAAAAAGCCCCATGGTTTCTCCCCGTGCGAGAAGATCAAATGTTTTTTTGTCGTCTAAGGGAATCTTTTCGATGTCGATATCCGTGCCGCGGTGCGCGCGGACAAGCTCGACCGCATCTCCCAGAATGGACAGATTCCGTATTCCAAGAAAGTCGAACTTGAGAAGTCCCGCGTCTTCGACCGAGTGCATGTCGTACTGGGTGATGATTTTCCCTCCTTTCGGGTCGTATTGGAGCGGGACGAATTCCGTGAGGGGTCTTGGCGCAATCACAACGCCCGCGGCATGGACCGAAATATGGCGCACGCACCCCTCGAGGCGTTTTGCTTTATCAATGATTGTTTCGACATCCGGTTCCGCGTGGTAGAGCGTTTTGAGTTCCGGAACCGTCTCGAGTGCCTGGTCAATTGTCATTGGGAATCCCTGCATGCCGAACGGGATGAGCTTTGCAATGCGGTCGCCGAGGGAATACGGATGTTTGAGGGCTCGGGCAACATCGCGGACAACCGCGCGCGCCATCATGGTACCGAACGTTCCGATCTGCGCGACCCGATCCTCGCCGTATGTTCGTTTTACATATTCAATTACTTCGTCCCGGCGGTTGTCTGCGAAATCTATATCAATATCGGGAGGCGACGGCCGCTCCGGGTTGAGAAACCGTTCAAACGGAAGTTTGTATTCACGCGGGTCGATATTTGTGATTCCGGTGAGGTATGTAACGAGCGACCCCGCGACCGACCCGCGGATGTTGGTGAGAATATTGTGTTCATGCGCATACTTCATTAAGTCGGCGACAACCAAAAAGTACGGCGCAAACCCCTTGGTGGAAATCGTAGCGAGTTCGTATTCGATCCGTTCAAGCGTCTTCGGATCTTCCGTGATTGCGCGTTTTTGAATTCCCTCGTATACAAGGCGTCTCAGTTCGCTTTCCGCTGTTGTTGACGGCGGAATATCAAGTTCTGGGAATGTCCACCTCCCAAGCGGTATCTCGATTGCGGCGCGTGCGGCGATTTCCTGCGTATGTGCGATCGCGTCCGGATGGTTCGGAAAAAATGTTGCCATTTCCTTTCCTGAGTGCATCGAGAGATCAGCCGCGCGCATCGTGAGCCGGTCCTCGTCGTCGATCGCGGAACCGGTCTGGATTGACACCATGATATCCTGGACGTCCGTATCTTCCGGCTGTACATAGTGGATGTCTCCTGTTGCAACGATTTTTGCGCCCGCTTTTTCGCCGAGACCAACCAACGCATCGTTTACTACTTTTTGTG
Source organism: uncultured Candidatus Saccharibacteria bacterium (assembly GCA_964357005.1). Taxonomy (GTDB): domain Bacteria; phylum Patescibacteriota; class Minisyncoccia; order Sungbacterales; family HO2-52-23; genus 2-01-FULL-50-25. Next base: position 4,733 of record CAYHJX010000052.1, read on the forward strand.
CTGGAACGGCAAAGTGGGGGGCAATTTCAAGATAAAAATTCTCCTTTCCAAAAATGTCTTGATATTCGCTGATGAGGCGCTCAGCATGATCAATCCGCTTTGACTGGATGGCGCGGGGTATTTCTCCGTTGAGGCACCCGGAGAGCGCAATAATGCCGCGGGAATGCCCGCGAAGGAAATTTTTATCTACCCGGGGTTTGTAGTAAAATCCTTCGAGGTGCCCGGCTGATACTATTTTTATCAGGTTTTTGTATCCCTCGAAATTCGTTGCAAGGAGCGTGAGGTGATAGCGTCTTGAATCAATGCCCGGCCGTTTGTCCCGCATGCCTTCGTACGCAAGATACATTTCAACCCCGATGATGGGGTTTATTCCCCGCGCCTTTGCTTTTTTGTAGAATTCGATTGCGCCGTAGAGGTTTCC
>CAYHJX010000053.1:0-5137 GCA_964357005.1 uncultured Candidatus Saccharibacteria bacterium
CAAGCGGACATACGGGGGTTCTCATCAGAGTTTTCAGAAAACACAATTTCGCTGAAAAGGAAGCAGAGTGGCTTGAGATTCATTCGTTTGCAACAGGGAACGATTATCACTTTGCTGAACGATGGCAGACCGACCCACATACGAAATTGATTACACGGTTTGTTTCTACGCGCCGGGACCCCCGCCATCCTATCTGGCGGCCGGATCAAGAGAGCCGTACTCCCATAACTCGATAAAAATCTTCAAATCGCAGAAATTCCGCAGCCCACGCTGCGGTCTTTTTAATAAGAAAATATGGAGAGTGGGGTATTACACGAGCGACGTATTCAGAGAATGTCGATACTGACCGACCAAGCGGGCATACAAAGAATTGAATTCAGCCAGTCCCCTGAAAATATAACGCCGTGTTAACAACGTGCATGGTTTGCGGTACTATAGAGGAATGAATGTGATTCTGCGCGGCAAAGACCAATATATCATCCGTCTTGATCCGGATGAAGAGCTTTTTTCTACCCTCACGTCGTTTACAGAGAAGGAGGGAATTCGAGCAGGATCGTTTAGCGCAATCGGAACAGCAAAAGAAGTCGTCCTCTCATGGTACAATCTCGCCGAAAAGCGCTATGAAGATGCGGCCATTGCGGATGATCTTGAAATTTTGAGCGTTACTGGGAATCTCGCCGAGCTCGACGGTAAGCCGATTATTCATGCACACGGATGCGTTGGCGATCGAGGACTGCGCGTTACCGGAGGCCATCTGAAAAAACTTGTCACCCTCGCGACATGCGAAATTCATTTTCAGAAACTCGAAGGCGCGCTTTCGCGCGCGTATGATCCGAATACCGGCTTAAATCTTCTTTCCTAATGGACAGAGTTTCCATTGATGATTTTAAAAAGCTTGATATCCGGATTGCGCGGATCCGCACTGCGGATCGGATCGAGGGATCGGAGAGGCTTGTGACGCTCGAGATCGAAATAGGGGAGGAGACGCGGACCCTTGTCGCGGGAATCGGCGCCGCGTACGACCCAACGTCACTTCCCGGAAAAGAAATTGTCGTTGTCGTAAACCTTGAGCCGAGGACGCTTATGGGAGTTGAATCCGAGGGCATGCTTCTGGCGGCAGACGACGGAGGACCGGTTCTTTTGTGTCCGGATCGCGGCGTAACACCCGGATCAAAAGTACGATAATCACATTAAAGGAGGAATGGACAGCATATCGGAATTAAAAAAACGGATTCTTGGGGATGTCTTGGCAGACGACGAAACCCGAACGCGTTTCAGCCATGACGCGAGCATTTTTGAAATGAAGCCATCAGTTGTCGTATACCCGAAAAATGTAAACGATGTAAAAGAACTCGTCCGATATGTCGCCGAAAAGAAAAAAGGCAATCCTTCGCTTTCCCTTACTGCCCGCTCCGCCGGAACCTGCATGTCCGGCGGGCCGCTCACAACGTCGATTTCCGTTGTCTGTACAACATACATGAACGCAGTAGGCGAAATTTCTCAAAACCGCGTTACAGCAGAACCCGGCGCCTACTACCGCGATTTTGAAAAAAAGACCCTTGCGAAGGGACTTATTCTTCCGTCATTTCCCGCATCGCGGGAGCTCTGCGCAATGGGCGGCATTGTATCCAATAATTCCGGAGGGGAAAAAAACATCCAATACGGAAAAACCGAACGTTACGTCACGCGCCTGTGGGCTGTCTTTGCGGACGGGAACGAATATGAAATAAAACCGCTTTCCGGCCCGGAACTTGAAAAAAAACTTGCTCTACACACATTCGAAGGCGATGCATACAGAAAAATTTCATCGCTTATCATGGAAAACTTCGAGCGCATCAAGCGCGCAAAACCCGCAGTATCGAAAAATTCCGCCGGGTACGCCCTTTGGAATGTGTGGAACCCGGACACACGCATTTTTGACCTCACAAAGCTCTTTGTCGGCTCGCAGGGAACGCTTGGCATTATCACAAAAGCCGAGTTTCGACTTGTCCCGGTCAAGAAATATTCAAAAATGATTGTGATATTCCTGCCGAATATTGATCTCTTGAGTGAGCTCACCGCAACAATACTCCCGCATAAGCCGGAGAGCTATGAAGCATACGACGATCATACCCTAAAACTTGCGCTTAAATTCTTCCCCTCGTTTGCGAAACTTTTGGGCGCGAAGAATGTTCTTTCCATCGCATGGAGCTTTTTGCCTGAACTCATGCTCTTTTTCAAGGGCGGCATGCCGAAACTCATCCTGCAGGCGGAATTTGCGGGCGATGACGAAACCGAGGTTGAAAAAAATGTAGATCGGCTTACGCAAGAAATCACGTCATATAAAATACCATTTCGCGTTACGACATCGGAAAAGGATGTCCTTAAGTATAAGCTAATTCGACGGGAATCGTTTAATCTTTTGCGAAACCGGATTAAAGACCGCCACACCGCGCCATTTATTGACGACTTTGTCGTGAATCCGGAAAAACTTGAAGAATTCCTTCCGAAACTGAACGAAATCCTCTCGCACTATGATCTTATCTATACGATTGCAGGCCACATGGGGGACGGGAATTTTCACATCATTCCTCTTATGAATTTCCGAGACGCAAAACAAAGGGCGATTATTCCCGAACTTTCCGAAAAAGTATATGACTTGGTTTTTCAATACGGCGGATCAATGACCGGAGAGCATAACGACGGCCTTATCCGGGGCCCATTTCTCAAAAAAATGTTCGGCGAGGACATATACCGGCTGTTTGTAGAAACAAAACGGATTTTTGATCCCCAAAACATTTTTAATCCGCATAAAAAAGTCGATGTCGACATGAATTACTCGCTTTCATTCATTCGAAAGGACTGATGCCTAATCGCCTGCAAGGGTTTTTTCATAAACGGACATTCTTTCTCGCTCTCGGAGTGATATCGCTTTTTGTCGGCGCGGCCTTCGGCGTATGGAAAACGGCCCAATTCCGCCAGCAGGAAAACACGGCAACCGGCTTGCCGCCGTCTGCCTCCTCCGCAACATCGCCTTTGAGCAATGAAGAAATTGCGGACCTGACAATGCCTGCGCTTGTCCGGGTCTACCACCGAATCACCGGCGAAGCGAAAATTCCATCGTTTACCGTTAAGCTCGCGAAGCGGGAAATCGCGCTGAATACAAAAAACATGCAGACCGTTCCGATTGACTATGAATTTTCCGGAAATGGTTTTTTCGTCCATCCGTCGGGCTATATTGCGGCGAGCGCCTACGCTGTTTCCCTTCGGACGGCGGAACGCGCAAAAATACATGAGCTCATATTTCTTGAGACGGGAAAAGCGCTCCTCCTCGAAGCGAAGAAATCAAAAACCGCTCCAAAAACCGGAACAAGCACGGCGGCGCGGCAAACCGAGATAGCAAACGAAATTTTTGCCAAAGAGTTTGCGCGCGCAAAAAAAGCAAGCACGTTTACGCTTGAGAGCGCCATCACGGTACTCAACCAAAGTGACTCTGCCGATACCCTTGCGAGCCGCAAAGAAACCGGGTTTGAGGCCGAACGCCTTGCGGCAGACGACGAATATGCTGATACAGGCAAAAACGCGGCTATCATAAAAATTAGCCGCGAGCGCCTCCCGTCAATTCCCCTCGCCCAGGATTCGGAACTCCCAACGGGCAGAACCGTGCTTATGTTTGAGATTCCAAGCGCGGGCGATCCAAACGCGCGCCCCCCGGAGCAAACGCTTGCCTCGGGCATTATCGCGGGACGCGACAACTCTCCAAACGATGATTTCAAATTTTACCGGATTTCCGTAAACGTGTCACCAAATTCAGTCGGCGCTCCAGTCATAGATATAAACGGCGCAGTTCAGGGAATAATAGCATCACTGTCGGCCGATGAGAAAGGAAATACGATCGCATACGCTATCCCAGCGCCTGTTCTCGCAGATACGGTGCGCACAATCCCGATCGACATAAAAGTCGGCGCATACTATGCGAATCTCTATGAAGGCATACAGTCGCTCCATCAAAAGCGCTGTTCGGACGCCCTTTTGAAATTCGAAAGCGCGCGGACAGGGACAAACGGGGCGTTTCTTCCCGCAAAAACGCTGGAGAAATACGTGGAAGAATGCAATCGAATCATTGCTGCTGGTGAATCAATTGATTCAAAATCAGAATGGATGAAATACCTGAATGATGTTTTCGGACCTCTTATATGGTATCTTGTCGGAGTTTTGATCTTTGGTATATGCGCGGTATCCGGATTCGTCATTTTTCTCAAACGGCGGAAAAGGAAACAAGAGCGTGCCGCAGAAAAAACATCCGGGGAACCGGCCGCAGGAGACCTCGCGGAAAAAATCGAACAAACACCGGCAGTCGAGCCAATTACCCGCGCAGAGTTTGCGCAAAAACGCCAGCCCGCCTACACCGCATTCCTTACCAAGCGGGAGGAAAAAAAGAAGGAAGTTGCGCATTCCGAAGCCGAGCTTGCGGCGATCGGCTACATAAAAACCCAGCAAAAAGCGGGTTTTGCGGATGACGAAATTGCGCGCGCGCTCAAAATCGCAGGATGGCAGGAGGATGCCGTGCGAAAACTCATGCTTTTCGCGAAAGTGGAATAGCTCTAATGAAACACCGCTCCAATAATATCAGTATGTCCTCTCAGAAATGATTGTGTATCCGTTTCTTTACTGCCCTCGCGAGTAAGCCGATTCACGGCAAGCGACCCTTTCCCCGTTTTTACGAGAAAAGGATGTTAGCTGTATTGAAATAAAAATCACGGTGAGCCATCTCTGGTTTCTTCCGACACCGCCTGCGCTTCATCAATGCGGATTCGATACGGCCTGTCTTTTTGCGCCCACTCGGTCCATGCGCCGGGCCATGGAGTAAAGGCACGGATCTGGCGCTCAATTTCCTCTGCGGACTTTGTCCAATCAATCCGGCCATCCTCTTTTTTAAGAATTTTACTGAACGTTGCCTGCTCGTGGTCCTGCAAAACCGACGCAATCTCTCCTTGAATCCATTTTGGCAATGTTTCAATTAAAAGCTCCGCTCCAAGTTTTGCAAGTTTATCATGCAATTCCGGATACCCATATTTTAAATTTTGCATTTTGAATTTTGCACTTGCCACGATTGGCCCGTGATCCATCAATTCATCCATTTTGATAATTGTAACCC
>CAYHJX010000054.1:0-5091 GCA_964357005.1 uncultured Candidatus Saccharibacteria bacterium
AAAGCAATAGGGGAGAGGACGAATAATGAAGCAGAATACGAAGCAGTAGTATTTGCGCTCACAAAAGTGAAAGCGCTCGTCGGAGGAGAACGCGCAAAAAAAACTATTCTCCGGGTATATCTCGACAGTGAATTAGTTGCGAGCCAGCTCACCGGGCATTTCAAAATAGAAGAAGAGCGGCTCTTTCCGCTCTTCATACGGATTTGGAATCGGAAGATGGATTTTAAGTCAGTTGAGTTTCACCACATCCCCCGCGAAAAAAATAAAGATGCGGATCGCCTTGTCAATGAAGCGCTTGATCGGGAAGCATACACGCTTTTTGATTCTTCCCGCAGCACGAAATAGTGACGGGATTGATTTCTTTCCTGAAATGGTATATACTATCCGTGTGCTCCTTCACACATGATCGCCCCCCACCTATTGTGGACTGGGTCCTTCTCTAGAAATCTTTTTCATCAAACATACTGTCACCTGCGCGCGCCCTCGAAGCAACATACACAAAATTGGTATCTCTCGTGTCCCCAATAGGTGGGGGGAGGAAAGTCCGAACACCATAACTTGATATTTCGAAATATCGATATATCGGGTTTTAGTAATAGCGGCTAACGGCCGCCTCCAGCCCCATTTTTACTTCGGTGCCCATTCTCAACTCTACATGTATTTAAAAAACCGCCAAGGCGCGTGATGACTCTGGAGTAAAAATGGAGCTGGACGGGACAGTGTCACAGAAACAATACCGCCGATCAGCGAATTGGTTATTAGTTACTGGTAACTAGTTACGAATCCGGATTGGCAAGGGTGAAAAGAGTGAGGTAAGAGCTCACAGTCGGGTGAAGTAATTCACTCGAATGAAAAACTCCTATTCGGTGCAACCCAGCTCGATATTTCGAAATTTCGATATATCGAACACGGGGCTTGACCCTGAGAGTAATCGAAGGGCTAGATAGATGATCATGATCCAGCACATAATTAATTATGTGCTGGATACAGAATTCGGCTTATAGGGAAGGAGCAAACAAAAATCCTCTCCGACGGTACCGTCGGAGAGGATTTTTGTTTTACGAGGTGCTATACAAGCGAGATATCAATTCTTCTGCCATTTCTTTTATTTTTTGAATTTTCAATCCTTCTTAGAAATAGTTCAATCTGGTCTTTCCGGTACACGCGATAATTGTTCACCGGGTTCCGGTATGCGGAAAGAGTTCCCTTTTTATCCCAGTTCCGGAGCGTAAGCGGCGCAACCCCAAGAATATCGGCCGCTTCTTTAATTGTGAGATATGTGATTTCCATAATAATGGTGCGGATATAAAGTCGGCAAAATCGGCGAGTTTCCAGAATCCGTCAAGGGGGGCGCGTCACTGAATGCCACAGCAGTTTCAGAATTCTCGGATAATGGAGCAAATAGAGTTACATTGATAAACCTTACTATGAGCGAGGGAAAATATAGGAAGGTTCATCAAGGACTACTAAATCTTATTAATTTTTTTATTTCCTATATGCAAGTATGCTTGAAAATTTGTTATCGGGCAATATAAGTTTTCCACACAGACGGAAACAAGCTGCCGGAATTCTCAATGATATACTTTTAATAGGACTTTAAAAGGAAATTTTTTCAAAACGGTATCGTTTATTGCTTGTATGTATCAGCTTTTCTTTTCGTGATTCGGATGACACACTCATGTCTTGTGCCGCACATTCCGGTCAGAAAATAAGCGAAAATTTTTTTCGCGAATCGCAGGAAATGATAATTTTGCTGCGTGCAGAAATATTCAGAATACTACGGTGCGAATTCGTCGGATCACACATGCGGGGCATAAGAATGCAGAAGCCATTTTCAGCAAAAGAAGAACTGGTGCAGAAAAGTAAATCATACCTCAAATTTTTTTCTCCAGTGAAAACGATATCGTTTTTGTCCGTTATATACCAAAAAGTTCCTTTTTTGTCCTTTTCTATGGGTTCTGAATATAAAACGCTCGCCGAAATTGCAAAGGAGTTCGGGGTAAGCCAGGACTACCTTCGGTTTCTGATTTTCAAAAAGCGGCTCCGTGCCGCGAAATTCGGGCGGAACTGGTTTACGACGCATAGTTGGATGAATGAATATTTTGAAGGCAATCGGCAGAAAAAAAATGGCGAGGTGCCGCATGGGAACGGCGGATCTGCGGCGTCGTCCATACGCCGCGATGCGGATGATCGTTCTTTTTCGCCTCCGAATCCGCGCATGACGCTTTCTGCATCCGGCATTTCAGCATCAGCGATCTCACAGCCGATTGGATTTCGCTCCGTGCGGCCGTACGCCGAATTTCTTCGAGGCGTGAATCATGTGGTTCGCTTATTCTCATTTGATTCTCGCGATGCGCAGACATTTTTGAAAAGAATTGTTGTCGCAATTTTTATCGTCTTTATATCGTTTACCGCCGGGATGTACGGCATTCGATTTTTATATGGATCACCCTACGGAACTTTTCGCGATTCCACGCATACCGTTGGCGGCCGCGTTGCGGCGCTCATGGGTTCGCTTCGCCATATCGCGCAAGCGCCCGAAGCTATTCCTGTTGTTTCGCAGCCGCGCACAGAATCCGCTCCGAATGGCGGCGTTGGGTTTTCTGTGAAGATTGAAAATACCGATGTTGAGAACGGAGACATTGTGAGTTTCACTGGCGGCTCGTACCGATTGTCGCAGATTGCGTACGACACAAAGATGCTTGGCGTCGTGAGTCGGGATCCCGCAATCACGGTAGGCGCTTCTCCGAACGGCACGCCGGTTGTGTCTTCCGGCAATACGTATGTTCGCGTTTCAACCATCAACGGGACGATTGCGGCGGGCGACCTCATTACGTCATCGATGATCCCGGGTATTGGTGCGAAAGCCGACGGTTTTGGCGAAGTCCTCGGCGTTGCACTCGCCGATTATACTGCGGGAAGCGCGGAAACAATCGGCAGAATTCCCATTGCCGTAAATATCAAGACCCATACGCCGTTTACCGAGTTTACATCAAAGCCGTTTGACGCAATCAGGTACCTTTTGGCGTTTGTCATTGCGGCGGGATCAGTCATTCTCGGCTTTGTGTACTTCGGAAAAGTTGCGCGGACCGGCGTGGAGGCGCTTGGAAGAAACCCGCTTGCCGGCCGCCTTATCGAATTCGGGGTATTTTTGAATCTTTTCCTGACGCTCGGCATCATCGCGATAGGCATCATTATCGCCTACGGCATTATTGTGCTCTGACATGGAATCAACCCTTTTCATGGCCCTCGGATTCTCGGCCTTTCTTCTTGGTCTCTCGCTTGTGTGGTATGTATCGTCCCGGAAAGAAGGGCAGCAGTCGCAGCAATCAAGCGAGGCGATTCTTCGCGCAGAAGAAATTGCAGAAAAAAAAATCCGCGATGCCGAAGAAAGGGCTCAAACAATACTTGACGGCGCTGAATCGCTTCGCGACCGCATTGAACAAGAATTTCGGGACGCGCTTGGATCCTTTTTTGACGCCGAGACGCGAAATATCTCCGCAGTCATCAAGGAACTCTCCCGGACGTACGAGGAACGCGCAAAAGAAATTGAGGGCGCATACGCTACGCTCATTGATGATGTATCGAAACAGGTATCGGCAAGCGCGGAACGGGCGGTTTCAGAATTCAAAGGATTTGTGAAGACCGAAATGTCCCGGTATGAGCGGCTGACGGATCAGGGACTTGAGGAATGGCGCCGAGCGCTCGAAGCGGAAATAGAAAAGAAAAAGAAACTTGCGGTCCGGCGCATAGAAGAATCCATGTATCGGATTTTATTTTTCGTTTCAAAAGAAGTTCTTGGGAAAGCGATTGACTCCGAAGAGCACCAGTCCCTTATTATCCGCGCCCTTGACGATGCGAAGCGGGAAGGGTTTTTTGATTTTTAAAATCAATGGAAGACCTTGTCAAAAAAATTCTTTCGGCAATCCGGACTGTGAGCGAGCGGGAATACATGGAATCCGGTCTTGACGTGCTTCGCGAAAGCCTCTACCGGTCGTTTCCCGATGAGTTTAACGCGGTTCTCCGCACAAAGTTCGAAGCGCGCATTGGAGACATGCTGAAACAGTTTTTCAGTAAGCCGTCGTATATGCGAAACCCCATCCTTATTGCGGCGGACATTGACGCGATTTCAAAAGCGATTCGGGCAATGCGCGTATTGCGTCTCGAAGTCGGTCTTGAGCCAAGCGAGGACGTGATCAGCCGCGTTGCGGGGTGGGTTGCGGGAAATGTCGGATCTGATATCGCGCTTGATATTGTTCATTTTCCGAACGTCGTGGGAGGGGCCCGGATTGTGTTTCAGGGGAAGTACAAGGAAAACACGCTTGATGAAATGATACAGCGCGTATTCGACACCAAGCGCGGCATGATTGAAAAAGAACTTCAATGAAATGAAAGGCGATATACAACAATTTATTTCTTCGACGGGCGAAATCGGATTTGTGGAGAAAGTTGTCTCGTCCCTGGTATATGCCCAAGGGCTTCCCGGCGCGCGCCAAGACGAAGTCATTGTATTTGAAAACGGCGCCATGGGGCGCGTCATTTCGCTCCATGAATCGCACGTCGAGCTTCTGAGTTTTTCTCGGGATGCCGTACGCGTCGGTTCCCGCGTCGCGCGCACCGATACGTTTCTCGGCATGCCGCTCGGCGACGAATTATTGGGCGCGACCATTGATCCGCTTGGTCATTCCATTGATCCGACGAGGCCGCTCCCGCCGATGAAAGAAGCGCGTCCGCTTGATATCGTTCCTCCGGGCATTGATACGCGGCTCCGGATTACGCGGCCCTCGAGGACTGGCGTCACGCTTGTAGACCGTATGGTCCCTGTCGGGAAGGGGCAGCGCGAGCTTGTTCTTGGAGACCAAAAAACCGGAAAATCGCATTTTCTTCTTGCAACGATTTCAACGCAGATTCGGGAGGGCGCGGTCGGCGTATACGCGGTTATCGGAAAGGGGAAGATTGATACGAAAAAGATTGAGGAATCGCTCCGTGAGCGCGGGGTAAGCGATCGGGTAGTCCTTGTGGTATCGCACGCGGATGACCCTGCAAGTTTTATTTATATCACGCCATCCCCGCCATTGACCTTTCCGAAAA
>CAYHJX010000055.1:0-4911 GCA_964357005.1 uncultured Candidatus Saccharibacteria bacterium
TAAAACTTCTCTTTATTTCTGCCAACAACAAATACGCCCTACGTATATTTATCAACCCGATGTACGATTCCGGTACGAATCGTATAATCGCCGACTTCACGAACTCCGGGGAATCGCTCAAGCAAAAAATCAACGACCGTACTGCCTTGTACATTCAACCCTCCGTGCACCGGAATTCTTGCTGGTTTATTTAAAACAATAATATTGGTGTCTTCAAAAAGAATCTGCATGCTTGATTTTTTATGAGTTTTATCGTACAGTAAGGCGCGAGACCCCACAAGGACTACACGCTGTTATATATTAATAGAACGCGCCTTTTGAATGAAGAACTATCTCGACGATCCGGCTGATCGAAATCCGAGCGAGATGAAAGACGAAAACATTCTTCGCGCCTCTTTAAACGAGCCCGCGCTTTTTGAAATCCTTGTTGAGCGCTACCACGACGCGCTCTATCGCGCCGCGTTCAAAATCGTCCGGAATCCCGAAGAATCAGAAGACATCGTGCAGGAAGCATTCGTCAAAATGTACAAAAACGCGGAGAAATTCCAAAAACTTGACGGCATTGAATTCAAATCATGGGCGTATAAAGTGACGATCAATAACGCAATCACCCACTACCGGAAACTGAAAAAAGGCGAAGTCCTTGCCGAAGATCCCGCAGTATTCCAACACGCAACAGACGAGGACTTTGACACACGGATCTGGCGCGATTCAGATATGAAGGCGCTCGTCGCAACGACGCTTGAAAAAATGCCTCCTCATTTAAAAATCGTTCTTGCAAGCTACTATTTTGAAGACAAATCATACCAGATGATTGCAAAAGAAGAAAATATCTCGATCCCAACTCTCAAAATGCGGCTCTTCCGCGCAAAACGAATTTTTAGAAAATTACTGGATGATGACGCACCAATCGCATAAATCCTGTTAAACGATAAAGAACGTATAAGACTCAAAGTCAAATATCTTACGAGATTTACGAGGTTGAACCTCGTAAATCTCGTAACTCATAAAATTTCGTAAATCCAATACATTATGGAAAATATCACAACAACACAAGTGCCGAAAAAAGAAGTATTTCGCGGGCAAGTGCTCCGGCAAATTTACCGTGTATGGCTTGTGAGAAAATTCCTGCCTGTGTTTATTGCTGAAATCGCCATACTCACTGTTCTTTTGTACAGTGCGGGGCGCGCGGTGTTTGTCCAAAGGATTTTTGAAAATGCGTCAAACGTCCTTTTCAATAACCCGCAGGGAATTTTCGGCTTCGGGATCACGGCATTTACCCACGCTTCAACTCCGGTAAAGTTATTCGCGCTCGCGATTGCAATCGTCCTTGCGCTCATCATACGAAAAATCACGCAGGGGCTTCTCCGTCTCATCCTTGTCCGCGAAAACTATTTCGGGAGAATAGAGAAAAAATAATTTCGAGAATCCTTAATTCAAAAACCGCGGCGTGTGCCGCGGTTTTTGAATTTCATCCTGTGTCAAAAGACTACGGGCACAAACCTATGGTGCACAAATTATACATCCAAATTTTTTACCAATTTTGCATGGGTCTGAATAAACTTCTTTCTGGGGAATACCTCATCTCCCATTAAGATATTGAAAATATTGTTTGCTTCTGCGGCGTCTTTGACGGAGACCTGTCTTAAAATGCGGACCGTAGGATCCATGGTCGTTTCCCAGAGCTGTCCAGGGTTCATCTCGCCAAGCCCTTTGTAGCGCTGGATTTCAATCCCTTTTATTTCACCTTCTTCTATGGGAGTCTCTTCTGAAACTTCCTCACCCTTCTTTTTTGCCCGTTCTTTTTTGGCCTCCGACTTTCCCTTTTTTAACTCGGCGGTTATCACATCCCGCTCGGAATCGGAAAATGCATACTTGATAACCTTCCCTGCCTGCACCTTATACAAAGGCGGCTGGGCTATATACAAATAACCGCGCTCAATAACAACAGGGAAATATCGGTAAAAAAGCGTCAGTAAAAGCGTACGGATATGCGCGCCGTCTACATCAGCATCAGTTGCAATAATAATCCGGTGATAGCGAAGTTTCGCTTCATTAAATTCATCGCCGATTGCAGCACCCAGCGCAATCACAAGCGCACGAATTTCCTTTGACGCAAGCATTTTATCAAGGCGCGCTCTCTCGACGTTCAGAATCTTTCCGCGTAAAGGCAAAATCGCCTGAAACCGGCGATCACGACCTGATTTCGCGCTATTATGGACAAATACGCCTGCCGCGAGGGCAAAATTGTGCGTATGAGGTACCTCGATATCATATACGTCTCTATGCTCTTCGAGATCGAGTACGGCCCTTACTTTATGATTGTGAGATACTACCGCCTCTTTCAACTTCTCTTCACTGCCGCCAAAAAAACGACTGGAAATAGTACCAAGCCGAATAAGACTTCGGTCATTCTTCTTCTTTCTCATCGCATTATATGCGGCCTCATCGATATATCCTTTTTTCTCGTAAATCTCATTGAGTATATCAAGGGCTTTTCTCACATATGTCTGACCATATGCATTCTTGCGTCTTTCCCTGAATTCGCTCGTCCATTGTGTTTTTGTCTTTTCGCTCCGCCAATGGCGCAGTTCTTCGTTCATCCATTGCGCGCACGCCGCGCGGGAGAATTCCACTTTCCGTTCCGGGTGCGCGGCGAAAAACCGCTTCACTCGTTTTGACTGCATTTCTCGATTTTCTTTTCGAGACCAATATCTTTGCTGCGCTTCATTGAGCACGGCTTTGTTTTTCCTTCGGTATTCATCCGATTTCCGATAAAAATCAAGAAACCTGCTTGCCATATACTCCTTATATTCCGGATTCTTCCATTGTGCTTTTGCGCGATTGCTCAGCGTTATTCTCATCTGGGGCGTGGTCATACTCTTTCGGATTTTTTCGCGAAATTCCGGCGTCTTATGAAGTTCTGCAATTTTCTTCTTTACATCCGGGCGCAATATCGTATGTTCCGCCATACGCGCATGATGCGCCATATGTTCTTCTTTACTCAACCGTATGATATTATCCGGATTATTATTCCGCTTACCAAAATCCTTATGATGCCGATGAGAACCATTTTCTTGCGGATAGAGTCCACGATCAAGATTGTATCGGTCGGCTACCATATGCGTAAAAATGTAATACTGCGAGGCCGGATCGAAAACCATTTCGTATCCTTCAATCGTAATTTTCCCGCCGATCTCCGAGACCTTCCTATATAATGGCATAAGCGAGTCGCCGGGAACTAAATCACATGCGCGTGTATACGTCCCGTCCCGCAGCATAAATCGGTGATCGGACGTACATACTATCTCTTCATCATTATCTAAAATTACTTTTAAAACCCGTGCGTTATGCCGTGTGATGCGCGGATTCCGGATTTGTTCAATTCCAATATGACCGTCCTCTTTAATCGTATAGCAGTAATTTAACTTCCCCTCCTTGTACTCTTTTACCAACTCCTTGAAGGTGATAGTCCGACCATCCGTAAGAGCGATTTTTGTATCGCCGGAAAAACATCCTCCAGCACTGTCGCCTTCGACTATAAAAAGCTCTGACTCCGCAGGATCTCTCGACTGGCAGTCAGCAAGTTTTCCCGGAAGCGCGAGGCCGTCGAGTGCTCCCTTGCGAAGCACGGTTTCTCGCGCGGCTTTTGCGGCTTTGCGGGCCTTTTGCGATAAAATCGCTTTCCCAATGATTTCTTGCGCATCCCGTGGATAGCGTTCAAGCCAGTCCTTCAATTCCTCGCCGACGACTGTTTCAACTGCAGTACGCGCTTCGGGATTACCCAGCTTTGCTTTTGTCTGCCCCTCGAATTGAAGTTCGCTATTTCTGATTTTCACAGAAATGACCGCGGTCACGCCTTCGCGCACATCATCACCGGAAAGTGCATCATCCTCTTTTTTCAAGTATTCATTTTTTCTCGCATAATCGTTGAGTGCCCGAGTGAGGGCTGTCCGGAATCCGGTCAAATGCGCTCCGCCTTCCGCAGTATAGATGTTATTTGCAAACGACATCTCCCTGGGCTGAATGTCATCGGTATACTGGAGCGCCGCTTCAACAAACACATGGTGCTTTTCATTTTGAGATTCTTTGGCAACATAAAAAATATTGTCGTGCTTCGGCGTTTCGTTCCGATTGAGGTATTTCACATACGACACTATTCCTCCCTCGAAATAAAATGTGTGGGATGATCCAAGAAACGTCCCGTCTTTTGCCTTCGCGCCGTTTCGCTGGTCAAGAACAGAAATCCGAATCCCTTTTGTGAGATATGCCTGCTGGCGCACGTGATCAAGAATGGCGTTAAGGTTAAATTCGATCCTCTCGAATATTTCCGGATCCGGCTGAAACGTAACTGCCGTACCTGAACCCGTGCATTTCCCTACTTTTTTGACGGCATACTTCGGTTTTCCCCGCGAATATTCCTGCACATATTGATTTCCGTCGCGGCATACCTCCGCCTTGAGCCATTGGGAAAGGGCGTTTACAACGGACACACCAACGCCATGAAGCCCGCCGGAAACTTTGTAGGCGTCTGAACCGAATTTTCCGCCAGCGTGGAGCGTGCACATGACGGTTTCAAGCGCGGATTTTTTTGTCTGCTTATGGATATCAACAGGAATCCCGCGGCCATTATCAACAACTATCACTTTATTTTCCGGGAGAAGCGAAATCGCAATATTTTTTGCAAACCCCGCCATTGCTTCGTCGATACTATTATCAAGAACTTCCCACACCAAATGATGCAGGCCGTCAACGCCGGTTGAGCCGATATACATTCCCGGGCGCTTCCGGACCGGATCAAGCCCCTCGAGAACGTAAATATCCTTTGCGGTGTATTCTCCGTTTTTTTGTACGGTCGCCTTTTTCTCTTCTTTTTCTTTTGCCATTGAAAACTCTCTAAACAAAAATAGC
>CAYHJX010000056.1:0-4862 GCA_964357005.1 uncultured Candidatus Saccharibacteria bacterium
GAGCGAAGCGGAGGCGGTCAATCAGGGTTTTCCGCAAAATGGGTTCTGACTTTTTTAAACAAACACCACCAGAACCCAAAAACACCCGCTGATGGGTGTTTTTGATTCTGGTGCCAGAATTTCCTATCGTATCTTAAGCGCTGCGGCCACGCGCCTGCGCCTTGAAACGCGCCGGGCGCGCCGCACTACGCGCCGCACTCTTCGCCTCACTCTCCGCACTGCCCGTCGGGCCATTCGTCTTCTTCGCATATAAATAGATATACTCTCGTCAGATAGAAATAAAACTTGGAAGCGACCTTTGGAAAAACGATATCACAACGAAACGCGATTATTGCGGAACGATTTTGATTTTATCCCCGGAAATTTCGAGTTTAGCGGACGGATTGAGGCGGTATCCGTCTTTTACGTTTCCGTTCTCATCCATTCCAAATGTCGCGTCATACACCGGCGTTCCGCCGATCACGGTTACCATATTTTGCCGTACCTGAAAACTCGTTACGTTTGACTTTGTTTCCACGCGGACAACCGGCAGAAAAATAAATTTTCCGTCTGTTGCCGTATGAAGCGATTTTTCTGACAACATATCGATCTCGACGCTTGAGTTCTCCCCTTTTGCGGTCTGGAGACGCGCGGGGATTTTAAGCTCGCCAGATGGGAGCTTCACTTCCTCCGCTATAGTTTCGCCCCGCTGGATCACCCGGATCGCGCCGACAGACATTTTCATTTGATTATATGTCCCTTGATCAAGAAGCGTTTCCGCAAGAAATTCTTCGGTGCCGCTTTTATAAATTTGTACGAGGTCGTAGACGCGCGGGCCCGTCATAACCGTAATCCATCCTTTTGTCGGGCTCTGGACCTGAATTTCATTTACGGTAAAAAGAATCGAATCAATCTGGTCAATTGACACAAATTCGTCTTTGAGCGCAAAAATCACGCGGCCCTGGCTTTTTGATATGGTTACTGTCGGCCCCTTGGAAGATGTCTTTGAGGCGCTGCCAGACGTCTGGGAAGGCGATGGAGCGGGCGTTTCGGCGCCAGTTCCCTCCCCTGCTGGAGAAGCGGATTGAATCGCCCCTCCTCCTTCTGTTCCGGAATTCTGCTTTGAGCCGTTTGACGTATAAAGGAGAAACCCGATAACCGACAAAAGAATAATTCCAGTAACGCCAATAAGATAGTATTTTCTCATGAGCTTCATTGTTGTTTCGTGGAGAAAACGAATAATGCGAGAATATCGCGTGCTTCTCCTTATTATCTCACATGTCCCGCATGAGTCAATGTAACATAGACACAGATGTCATCACGCTCTGCAACGGGATGCAAAAAAGAATTTGCATTCCTCAAAGCCCAAAGAGGTCCTGCACGCGGCGGCGCAATTCTTCTTTTGCCATGGCGCCGCGCTTGTGGAAGCGAATCATCCCCTCTTTGTCTATAAAAACGGTTTCCGGCGTTGAAAACCCCTGAATCGCGCTAAAGAACGCATCGTCGCGGTCAAAAAGAAAGAGGATATCCCCCCCCGCGGGTACCCCTTCAATATCCGCGCGCGCCGCTTCCGGCGACTCGCCCCGATTGATGGCAACCGCAGTAATTCGGTCGCCGTATTCGCCTGAAACATCAGAAAGATTCATGAGTTCAGTCGCTGAATACGGGCTCCATGATGCCCAGAGGGCCACAACAAGAGGGCGGCCGCGGTAGTCCTCAAGGCGGATCGGCATGCCGTCCATATCCGAAATGACAAGGGCAAAGACCGGGTCTCTACGAAGCTCGCCCTCGCGGACATTGCTCGTTCCCACGCCTTCCTGACCAGTCCGGAAATAAAAGATAAAAAATCCGCCCGCAAGCGCGAGAAATACCAAAAAAGCCGCTTTGACGTATTCTTTTTTCAGAAGTTGAAAAAGCACTGTTTTATTATCCCTGTTCGCGCCGCATCGTCAAGGATTAGACGGTTGATATCTTTTTTGGGCGCGCTATACTGGTATTAATTCCCGACTGAATTAGTCATATATAAGCCCTTACATGAAATTTTCAAGAAAAACCGACTATGGGATTATCCTCATTCAATCCCTCCGACACACATTCTCAAAAAAAGGGTACATTCCCCTTTCCGAGATTTCACGGAATCAAAAATTGCCGCTTCCGTTTCTTGAAAAACTCGCAGAGATGCTGCGTAAGAAAGGATACCTTGAGTCAAAACGCGGCCCGGAGGGGGGATACCGGCTCATGAAAGATCCGCGGAGAATTACACTCCAAGAGCTCATTGACGTGTTTGAGGAGCCGGAGATGATGCGGTGCATGAAATCCTCGCATCCGGAGAAATACTGCCCGTTTGTCGAACTCTGCCCCTCGCGAGACAGTTGGCTTGAAATAGAAAAACGAGTAAAAAAGATTTTTGAAGACGTAACGATTGATACGATGTAATATATGAAGTCGATCTATCTTGATTATGCCGCAACAACGCCGCTTGACCCGCGGGTCAAAGAAGCGATGGAGCCCTACTGGAGCGAGGAATTCGGAAATCCCTCGAGTTTGTATCCGTTGGGAAAGCGCGCAAAACGCACCATTGAGGAGGCGCGCGAAGAAATCGCATCAATTCTCCATGCACGGCCCGAAGAAATCATTTTTACCGGAGGCGGCACAGAAGCCGCAAATCTCGCAATATTTGGCGTTTCACAACAATTTCCTTCAGGGCATATTATCTCTACGCCGATCGAGCATCCAGCGGTACTTGAGCCAATAGAAGTTCTTCGCAAACGGGAATATGGAGTTACATTTGCTTCTGTTGACGAATACGGCTCTGTAGATCCCGAAGAAATTTCAAAATCGCTCCGGCCCGATACGATTCTTGTTACGGTCATGTATGCAAATAACGAAATCGGGACAATTGAGCCAATTGCGGAAATCGGAAAACAAATAAAAAAATTTAAAAAAGAACAGAAAAAAGGACCAACAGAGCCGCCATACGTTTTTACGGACGCATGCCAAGCCGCGGGATATTATTCGCTTGATGTTGAAAAACTCGGCGTTGATCTTTTGGCTCTGAATGGCTCAAAACTGTACGGACCAAAAGGAATTGGCGCGCTCTACATTCGAAAGGGGGTTTTGATTTCGCCCGTCATATATGGTGGCGGTCAGGAACGCGGGCTTCGGTCCGGAACGGAAAATGTGCCGGCAATTGTGGGATTAGCGCGTGCACTTGAAATTGCAAATAGCGAGCGTGTATCTGAATCAGCGCGCCTTACTGAACTTCGTGACTACTGCATGAAAGAAATTTTGCGGATAGTCCCCGGCGCGCGCGTAAACGGCCATCCGCACGAACGCCTGCCGAATAACATCAATATCTCAATTCCGGGAGTCGAGGGAGACGCGCTTGTGATTTATCTTGGCGAGCGGGGAATTTCTGTTTCAACCGGGTCAGCGTGCTCTTCAGCTGACCTCGAGCCGTCACACGTCCTCAAAGCAATCAAATGCCCGGAAGAGTATCTTCGCGGCTCTCTGCGGATTTCTCTTGGAAGACATACAACAAAAGAAGATATTGATGCGTTTATACGGACGCTGTCGGAGACACTTACGGCCTTACAAAAATAATACACACCGGTGTTTAAGCGGTGTGCGGAACATATTCTATGCCGAGTTCTTCCCGAAATCCCCGAACAAATGCCGGATCAGCGAGTTCGGTGATTGCGCAGGGTCCGTCAAGCTCAAGGTACGGAGGCAAAGCGATTTTCTGATAATACAACGTGAGAATTTTGATGGCAGAGTCATCAGGGTCTGCACCAGGGAGCTTGGATGTCAATTCGGCCCTTTCTGTGATTTTACTCTCGGGGATAGACAAATGGAACAAATAAACAAGACGTGTGCCTTGGTACGCGAGCGTTCCGCCACAGGAATCAATAAGAGGATAACCGTCTGATGGAGAGATACGAGAACTGCGGCCACGGTCACGAACCGATACGGAGAAAAAGCGCATTCTGTTGGTTTGACCCATGAGACGCCTCCCAAAAGAAACTGAAAATACCATATACCAAGGAAAAGAAAAATACCAGATAGAAATATGCACACGCTTGTCATAAAAAACCTTACGGTTGAAGCCGGAGGGGAAAAACGGATCCAAGACGCAACGCTTGACGTAAAGCCGGGTGAAATTCATGCGCTTGTCGGGCCGAACGGCTCGGGAAAAAGTTCTCTTGCGTTCGCAACTGCGGGCCATCCGGACTATCGCGTCCTTTCAGGAAGCATCCGGCTCGGCGGAATAGACCTTCTTTCGCTTCCGCCTGAAGAACGCGCGCGAAAAGGGCTTTTTTTGTCGTTTCAGGAGCCGCCCGAAATCGGAGGCGTTTCCCTTCACACGTTTCTCAAAACAATCGGCGCGAGCAATGAATTTCCTCAAGACATATTTGCAAAAATCGGGATTGATGAAGCGTTTCCGCGGCGATTTCTAAACGAGGGGTTTTCCGGCGGCGAAAAGAAAAAATCAGAACTTCTCCAACTTGTTTCGCGCCGTCCCCGAGTCGCAATTCTTGACGAGATCGATACCGGCCTTGACAGTAGCGCGCGAATCGCCGTCCCCGCAATTCTCCACGAGCTTGCCGCAGGGGGACTCGGAATTCTTGTCATCACCCATTCATTTCCGTTTCTCAATGCGCTCGCGCCTTCCGGCGTGAGCGTGTGCGTGAACGGCCGCATCATTGCGTCCGGCGGGAAAGAATTGATATCTCAACTTGAAACAAAGGGATATGAAGGAGTAAACCGCGACACGCGTACATGAATCCCGTTAGAAGCAATTATTATATGGCCCATCGAACAAACAGTTTTATGAATCCCGTTACCATGGCCTTAGAGCCGCAGTATCTATCAAGACCCTTCGA
>CAYHJX010000057.1:0-4754 GCA_964357005.1 uncultured Candidatus Saccharibacteria bacterium
TGCCCCACAAGCCCGATATTTGGGCCTTCCGGCGTCTGGATCGGACAAATGCGGCCGTAATGAGACGGATGGACGTCCCGCACCTCAAACCCCGCGCGCTCGCGCTGAAGCCCGCCGGGGCCCATGGCAGAGAGGCGGCGCTTGTGCTCGAGTTCGGACAAGGGGTTCACCTGATCCATGAACTGCGAAAGCTGGGATGACGTGAAAAATTCCTTTACCGCCGCCATGAACGGCCGCGCGTTAATGAGTTGCGCCGGCGTAATCAAAGCGGGATCGAGCGTAGACATCCGGTCGCGGACAATCCGCGCCATCCGGGCAACGCCGACCCGGAGCCGATTTTGCAGAAGCTCTCCGATTCCGCGCACGCGCCGGTTCCCCAAGTGATCAATGTCATCGTCAGTACCGTCTGATGCGTTATTCAGCCGGATAATCTCGCGCATGACCGCGATCAAATCGTCAGCATCAAGCGTGCGGACGGTTTTTGGGTCTTTTTTAACGCCGAGGCGCTGGTTAAACTTGTAGCGGCCGACCTCCGCAAGGTCATAGCGGTCGGCGCTAAACATTGACGTGATGAGCGAGCGCGCGTTATCGGCGGTCGCAAGATCGCCGGGGCGGATGCGCTTGTAAATCTCGATAAATGCGTCATCCTGCGTTTTTGACGCATCCCGCTCAAGCGTCTTTTTTGCGTAAAGAATCTCGCCCGTATCAATATCTTCAAACGAAGCAAGAATTTTTGCGTCATCGGAAAGCCCAAACGCCCGGAGCATCGCGGTTGCGGGAATTTTCCGCTTGCGGTCGATTTTCACGCCGATCGAGCCGTCTACGTCGGTTTCAAACTCAATCCATGCGCCGCGATTCGGAATTATTTTCGCTCCGAAATAGCGCTTTCCCCGCGACACATAGCTCGTGAAATAGACGCCGGAGGACCGGATAAGCTGTGACACGATGACGCGCTCAACGCCGTTTACGATGAACGTTCCCCGGGAGGTCATAAGGGGAAAATCCCCGAGATAAATTTCTTGCTCCTTTACTTCTTTTGTTTTTTTGTTCGTGAGCCGGGCCGTGATGCGAAGCGGCGCTTCATAGGACAGATTCTTCTCGCGCGCTTCCTCCTCGGAATATTTCGGCTCGTCAAGATAGTAGTCAACGAAGCCGAGCATAAGTTCGAGTTCGCCGACTTCCTCCCGAAGCGGAGACACCTCGTCAAAAAGCTCCCGGAGGCCCTTCTTGAAAAGCCACTGGTACGAAGAAAGCTGGACCTCAGCGAGATTGGGAATGTCATCCCGCTGAATCTTATAGTTCCCGAAATATTTTTTTTGTATATTCATGGAAAAATGGTTTCCAAAACGGCAAATTGAGAATACGGACTATGCCTAAGAAATCCTGTACAAAGCTCAAGGAAAATCCGCCGCACGTTCTTGATTCGGGCCTAAAAATCTATGTCAGAGCAGAATACACCAGAAACTAAAAAACAAAACACCCTAAACTCGCCTCCTTGATTAGGGATCCTCGATGAATTTGCGATGGTTATCTAGACTCGCAAATAGTAGTAAAATTATTCTGATGTAATCTGCCGATCAGCCGCTACTCCCTCATTCAGTATTGCCACAAGTATATTCCTCCGCGAAAATCCTGTCAAGGGAAAACCCGGTTTCCTTGCCAAGACCGGAGACATCTGCTATACTTCTTATACCGGCACAATGATCGGCTTTGGAACGAAATTCCTGGTTCGCGTCCTTTTAAACGGCCTTGGGCTCTACCTCGCCGGGCGCTACCTTCCTGCGTTCACGCTCGAAGGCGGCATCCAGGCCCTTCTGGTAAGCGCTCTCCTCATCGCGCTTCTCTATTCCATTATTCGGCCGATCCTGCGGCTTATCACGGCGCCGCTCGTATGGATAACATTTGGTCTCTTTAATATCGCAATCAACATGGCGCTTTTGTGGGCTGCCGATGCAGTCCTTGACGAGCTTATCATCGGAACTATTCCAACGCTTTTCTATCTTTCGCTTATACTCGCCCTTGCTAATATATTCTAGCGTCGGGAGACCGTGACTGGAACGGCAGCACTTCCTATATATTCCCATGAATGACTTTATACTTCAGATTATTCAAATTGCCTCGGCAATCGTACTTATCGGAACAATCCTCCTCCAGCAGCGCGGCGGAGGGCTTTCTCCTGTTTTCGGAGGCGAAGGAGGATTTTACCGGACGCGCCGCGGCATCGAAAAAACTATTTTTGGGGCAACCATTGTCTCGGCAATTATTTTCTTCGCCGCGGCAATTCTCAACGTAGTATTCTAAAAATCCTCGCGCTTCACCGTGTTCGAAAAACCCAATCACGAGGCCGCGTCCGGCGCGCCTGATCGCGAACGGTTCACTCGCAACGAGCCGGAAGTGCCGTCCGGCGCCGGCCATTCCCTTGTGCGGCTATACAAATATTTTTATCTCCCTTACCTCCTTGAAAAAAAGGAACTCCATCGGGCGATTGTTTTTGCCGCAATCTTTCTTGTATTCGGCGGGTTTTTCGTCGGTCGGATGTATGTCCGGCTTACGGTATCCGTTCCGGAAGCAGGGGGCGTGTACCGCGAAGGGCTTCTCCGGACGCCGCGGACCATAAATCCCCTGTATGCGTCAACAAACGATACGGACCGCGATCTCGCACGACTCATTTTTTCGCGCCTTATCACCTATGACGGCTCGGGAAATCCGGTCCTTGACCTTGCGGAGCGCTATGAAATACGCGAAAACGGAAAAATCTATACCGTGTATATTCGCGGAAACGCCTATTGGCATGACGAGAAAAAAGTTACTGCAGACGATATCGTATTTACCGTCCATACAATCCAAAATCCGGCGTACCGGAGTCCGTTTATCTCGAATTGGCAGGGGGTGGACGTAGAGAAAAAAGACGATTATACGGTCGAATTCACGCTCCGGGCGCCCTACACGCCGTTTCTTGAAAATCTAACGGTAGGGATTCTTCCCAAACACCTCTGGGAAAATATTCCCCCGGAACAAGCAATTATCCACGAGCTCAACTTAAAGCCAGTCGGATCAGGACCCTATATGTTCGACCGATTCACACAGGCAAAAGACGGGACAATCTCCGAGTATCGGCTCATGCGAAATCCCGATTACTACCGGACGGGGCCCTTCATAGAGACAATCGTATTTCAGTTTTATTCGTCGCTCGAGATTCTTCTCACCGAATGGCGAAAGGGGAATATCGACGGATTCAGCCCAATCTCGGAGAATATCAAAAATGAGCTCAACGAAAGCCGCTATACCCTGTATTCGGTAGATACTCCCCGCGTATTCGGCATTTTCTTCAACACGCAAAAATCAGGCGAGCTTGCGGAACGGAAAATCCGCGAAGCGATTGCCGAAGCAATTCCAAAAGAAAAAGTCGCCGGATACACCTTCGGCGCGGCGTCCCCGCACGACTCACCGTTTCCGCCTTTCTACGGAATTCCGTCTGGGAGCGGAACCGGAACGCCGATTTCATTCGATCCGGAACGCGCGGCAACACTTCTTCAAAACCTCGGATACGCGCGGGCATCGACGACCGGCATTCTTGAAAAAACGGAAAAAAAGCAGGAAGGGAAAAAGACCGTCGAAAAAAAATCAACCCTTTCTTTCACGCTCACCACGTCCGACTGGCCGGACCTCCAGCGCGCCGCCGAAGTCATCCAGCAAGGCCTGAATGCCGTCGGCATTGATATCACGATATCCGCGATGCCGCTTTCAGAACTTGACGCCTCCGCCATCCGGCCGCGAAATTTCGAGCTCCTTCTGTTCGGCCATGCGTACGGATATGAACCCGACCCGTTTATTTTCTGGCATTCGTCCCAAACAAAAGACCCCGGGTTGAATATCGTCCGCTACAGCGACAAAGCGTCGGATAAACTGCTTGAAGAAGTACGCACCATCACTGACCGCGGCGAACGGGCGAGACGCCTCGCTGAACTGGAAGGACGCCTCCAGAGCGAACTTCTCATGGTTCCCCTGTTTGCGGAGCATTATCTCTATATTCTTCCGTCGGATATTCGCGGAGTAAATCTCGTTGTGATCTCTGTTCCGTCAGACCGATTTAATACCATTGACCAATGGTATATATATACGAAGCGAATTCTTAAATAATCCAGCCCTCTGGCGGAACCCCGACACCAAAATTTTGGTGTCGGGACAAACTGACAGATTCACCCTCTCACCAATGCCGCGGGGGCGGAACTGGAATACGCGTACGCTTCAGGAGCGTATGCCGCAAGGATTGTGGGTTCGACTCCCACCCGCGGCATTGGTGAGAGGGCAGGCGCAGCGTTCAGGACGCTGTGTTCGCAAGAACGTGAGGATTCAACTCCCTCCTCGCCCACCAGTATCAAACTTTCAGGAATTTAAATAGTTGGAGAATCTATATGAATTTAGAACAACCCTCAAAATTACCAATAGGCGCGGGGAAGCGAGAAGTGAAAATGGAACGCATCCCCGTAGTAGAAGTGAAAAATGAAGTCGCATGGGTAAACCCCCATATCCGCGCCCCCTTTGACATAGAAGAAGGAAAACCTACTAAACTTGGCATCTTTGCAACTACCCACGAAGAATCCAAGGATACTACAGTTGAAGGCGTGGTGGGTCATGGTCGTTCTGCTATTATTGGACAAGTGATTTTTGAAGACGATAAAGGAGAAAAGTACCGTGATGTTGACATCAAGGGGCTCGGTAGCCTCACATATTGGAATGGCGGACTTTTGGTG
>CAYHJX010000058.1:0-4629 GCA_964357005.1 uncultured Candidatus Saccharibacteria bacterium
AACGAGGAGAAGCAGATTGAAAAAACTATTTTAGAGGTTGATCAATATCTTCGGAGCAGAAATTTTGATTACGAGATTATCGTGGTTGATAACGAGTCAATTGACAGAACATCCCATATTGTCGAGGCGCTCAAGGGAACAATGCGCCATCTTATGCTCCTCAAAACAAAAGGGGCGGGAAAGGGATGGGCGGTTCGCGAGGGAATGAAGGTCGCAAAAGGAGAATACCGGATATTTGCTGATGCGGATAATTCGGTCTCTCCCGGCCAGCTTGACTCGTTTTTGCCGTACGCGTGCCGGCAGTCCCAGAAGCCCGATGTATGCTTTGACGTGGTTATCGGATCCATTGAGGCAGAAGGCGCGACCATTGAAGAGCATGCCCAGTGGTACCGCCGCGCGCTTGGAAAACTTTCGAAATATCTCATTCGTGCGGTTGCCGGGCTCTGGGAGATTCGGGACACCCAGCGCGGGTTTAAATTATTTTCTGCGCGCGCGGCAGAAGCCATTTTTCCGCTCCAGCGTATTACGACGTGGGGGTTTGATATCGAGGTTCTCCTTATTGCGAAGCGCCGCGGCTTTCGTATAAAAGAGGTTCCGGTCAGGTGGATAAACCCCAGCGGATCAAAAGTCGGGCTCGGCGCGTACGTGAGCACGTTTAAAGAACTCCTCGAGATCAAATGGAACGACATGCGAGGAATGTATCGGTAATGGTTTTGAACCATGAAGCGGGATCAAACAATCTCTGAATTGCGCCAAGACATTGTGTCGGGCGATTGGGTTGTTATCGCAACCGGGCGCGCCAAACGCCCGAATGACTTTTTGAAAGGGAGGCGGCCGCGCGAATTCCAGCCCAAAAGCGCGTGCCCGTTTGAAAAAGTGATTCCGAACCGGATTTTGGTGTTTTCAAAGCGCCAGTCAAAAAATAACGATTGGTGGCTCCAGGTGATTCCGAATAAATACCCCGCGTTCGGGAAGGGCCTCTGTTCGGTGGTCTATAAAGCGGGGCCATATCGCTGGACCGGCGGCGTTGGTTTTCATGAAGTGATTATTACGCGGGATCATACGCGTTCGATCGGCGAGATGAATGATGAGGAAGTTGATTTCATCATACAGGCGTATCAATCGCGCTATCTCGCGCTCAAGGACGATAAATGCGTTGAATACGTTTCTCTTTTTCATAATCACGGACGCCTTGCTGGCGCAAGCATTACACATCCCCATTCGCAGATTATCGCAATTCCGGTCGTTCCCCCGGATATACGGAAAAGTGTTGAAGGATCGCGTCGGTATTTTGATGCGCATGCGACGTGCGTTCACTGTATCATGCTCCGGTATGAACGAAAGGTGAAGACGCGCGTCATCTACGAAAATGACCGATTTATCGTCATTGCGCCCTATGCGTCGCGGACCGCGTTTGAAACCCGGGTATTCCCGAAGTTCCACAGTGCGCATTTCGAAGAGATATCCGCGGATGATCGGAAACTCTTTACGCATGCGTTTCGGGTTGGGCTTGCAAAAATCTTTCGCGGGCTCGGCGACCCGGATTACAATTTCTTCCTCCATACCGCTCCGGTGCGGAAAAAAGGAGATACTTGGCATTACCACTGGCATTTCGAGATTATCCCGAAAACGGCAATTTGGGCCGGGTTTGAAATTGGCACGGGGATTGAAATATCGGTGATCGATCCGGAATCCGCCGCTCGATTTCTGAGAGCGGTGCCTGTTCGGTAATTCGCGGATCCCATGAATAAGCGTATCCTTGTTGCAAATTGGAAATCGAATCCGAAATCGCTTCGAGAGGCGGTTCAGATGGCGCGCGCCATTGACCGCGCATCGATGTTCCGGAGAACGGTCGGCGTAGTTGTGGCGCCGCCGTTTCCGTTTCTTGCGGGTGTCGGGCGTGTTCTCGAGCGAGCGCATCTCGGCGCACAGGACTCGTTTTGGGCGGGCGGGGCCTATACTGGCGCGGTGTCTCCGGACGAGCTCAAGTCGCTCGGCGTTCAGTATGTTATTCTCGGCCATTCGGAGCGGCGGATACACGCGGGAGAAACCGACGATATGATTGGAAAAAAAATACTCGCCGTGCTTGAAGCGGGAATGTCGCCGATTCTCTGCGTGGGAGAGCGCGAGCGCGCCGGACGGGATATCCCCGCTATTGTGGGAGAGCAGATTATGGCCGCGCTTCGCGGGATCCCGCCGGCATATGCGCCGCGGGTCATTATTGTGTATGAGCCCGTGTGGGCGATCAGTACGATGCCGGGGGCGGTCGCCGATACGCCGGAAAGCGCGTTTCGGGCGCGGGCGTATATCCGGCGGATTATCAATGACCTATGGGGCCGCGCGCTCTCAGAATCGTTGAGGGTCCTCTACGGAGGGTCAGTCACACCGGAAAATATCGGATCATTTATGCGGGACAGTGAGATGGACGGCGCGCTTGTCGGGGGAGCAAGTCTTAACCCAACTCTTTTTGGAGAGATTATCCGTATTGCGGCGTCGGTTAAGCGACCATAAGGATTGTATGCGCCTTCGAGATATTACGTCAGCTCCGCTCGCACAAGGCACGCGTGTGCTCCTCCGCGTTGATGTGAATGCCGTGCTGAAAAAAGGGGGAGACGGCCGATTTGACGATTTTCGCATGCGGGAAATGATTCCGGTAATTGCGTTTCTGCTTCGGAAGGGCTGTCGGGTTCGCATACTCGGCCACCTTGGTCGCCCGAACGGGCGGCGGGTGCCCCGGCTTTCCCTTGCCTTGTTCTCCAAACGATTTGAGGCGCTTCTTGGCCGCCAAATCATTTTTGTCCGCGATCCGTTTTCCAAAGATGCATATACCCGGTTTAACGATGCAAACATAATCCTCTTTTTTGAGAATCTTCGGTTTTGGCCCGGCGAGGAAAAAAATTCTCCATCGTATGCCCGCGGGCTTGCCCGCTGGGGTGATCTATACGTCAACGAGGCGTTTTCTGATTCCCATCGCGATCATGCGTCAATTACCGGCATTCCGAAATTTCTGCCTGCCTATGCCGGTATCCAATTTTGTAGAGAAGTGGCAATGCTTTCTCGGGTGCGGAAAAATCCCCGCCGTCCTCTCATCATGGTCTTGGGAGGGGCGAAAGTGTCGACAAAACTTCCGCTCATCCGGTATTTTCTCGGCCGCGCTGACCGGATCCTTGTTGCGGGCGCCATGGCAAATACTGTCTATGGGCTCTCTGGCATTGAAATCGGAAAGTCGACCGCAGAGCGCATGCCGAGCACGCCCGCCTCTCCAGGACTTTTTCAGAAAAGCGTATTTCTTTATCCAGAGGATGTCCGAGTAGCGCCGTATCGCTCAATTTCACGCGGCCGGATAACAACGAAACATATTCATTCGCTGTCACGAGGAGATTTTATTGGCGACATCGGCCCCCGGTCGCTTGCGCGTTTTATTTTTGAGGCACGCCGCGGCCGGACCGTGATTTGGAACGGCCCTCTCGGCTATTCGGACATGAAGCGGTTTGAGAACGGGACACGGATATTTGCGCGTGCGCTTTCGCACATGCATTCGTTTCGCGTTGTGGGCGGCGGGGAAACAGCGGGTCTGGTGCATCGTCTGGGGCTCACAAAAAAGTTTTCCCATGTGTCGACCGGCGGAGGAGCAATGCTCGAATTTTTAATCGGAAAGCGGCTGCCGGGAATTGAGGCCGTGAAGAAGTAGTTCATGCGCTATACCGGCATAGATCATTTCGGCGGAGAGAACGGATATGATGTTGAAGGGCGGTGGCTTCCGCGGGTTACCAGGATTCTTGAAATAAAATCAAAGCCCGGGCTTGAGCGGTTTTTGCGCGAAGTGGGCGATTACTCGTCTGCCGAGACCATTAAAGTGAAGTCCGCAGAAGAGGGGACGCGGATTCACGAAGCCGCGGAAAAAATTCTTGCGCGCCAGGCCGTTCAAGTCCCTGACGATATCCGTCCCGCGATGGACGCTCTTGAGTCATTCCGGGCAGCATCAGGGATTATGGTATTTCCCGAGTTTATTGAGCGGCGCATTTGGTCGGACACCTACCGCTATGCGGGAACGATCGATGCCCTTGCCATGATCGGAGGAAGGTCGGGCATACTCGATATTAAGACGTCGCAGGGATTTTATCCCGAGTTTAACCTCCAAACAGCGGCGTACGCGTCGGCATTGCGGGAGGCGACTGTCCGAAAGTCAATCGGGTGCACGGTTCCCATTGAAACCCGATGGATTTTGAGGATAAATCAGCATGCGGTGTGCGCCCACTGCGGAGCGACAAAACGGGTGAAAGGCGGGAGGACAAAAGTGAGAGAAAACGGACGGACAAACGGAGGATGTCTCGAAGCCGCCAAGAACCATGAATGGGGCGCGCTTCGCGGCGATGTCGAACTGAGAGAAATTTCAAATTCAATGCATGGGGATATGCGGGCGTTTCTCGGAGCAAAAATTCTCTGGGAGTGGGAGCACGGGTACTGGCTCCGCCGGATCGGATATCTCTAAAAAAACTATATGACTCATACGGATGGCGACATTATTATCCATACCGACGGAGGATCGAGGGGTAACCCCGGGCCCGCGGCAATCGGCGTGGTGATTTCTGACTTGCATGGACATGCAATCAAGACATATGGAAAAGC
>CAYHJX010000059.1:0-4603 GCA_964357005.1 uncultured Candidatus Saccharibacteria bacterium
ACCAACTACTTCTACCCGCAGGAACTGTGAACAACGCGATTAAATCTTACAAGTAAGCCGATGTAAAATACCCTATACTATACCCATGTGCACCACAATCGAATGCATTCTGACAAAAATCAAAGTTGAAGTGCTTGATCCGGTAATTGCGATCCTCTTTGTCCTCGCAACCATAGTGTTTCTGTGGGGCATTATCCAATACGTCATTGGAAGCCAAGGGAATGAAACAAAACTGCAACGGGGAAAACAAGCGATCCTCTGGGGTATCGTCGGACTCACCATTATGGCATCCGCATGGGGAATCGTAAAAATCCTCTGCGATTTTTTTGGCACGTGCGAAGCGACCTCTTCATACTATAAGAGAGCGTATGAAGAGTACCGTGCTGGGGAACGTAACCCTCAACCATATTCATCCCCCGGAACCGGAAGTCAGCAATCTTCTCCGTCTTCATTTCCCCAAGCCGGAAGTCAGCAAGCTCCATCTTCGAGCACCGGAGAGACAAGTAACCCCCAGCCATCTTCAAGCCCTGGAGCCGAAGAGCAACAAGCTCCTTAATAAAAGCCTCATGGATAGACTCATCCATACTCGGATTCTTGCGCCACAGATCATCCTGCGGAGTCTTTTTTTCTTCCTTTTGCCATCTGCTGCATTTGCCGCTTCACAACTCAATACTATTCTTCAAAATGTCATTCGCGTGTTCAATATGGTAATCGGCATTCTTTTTGTGATCGCAACGATCGTATTTTTGTGGGGGATCATTCTCTATATTGCAAGTCCGGGTGACGAAAAAAAGAAGCAGAGCGCCCGCCAATTCATCACATGGGGCATAATCGGCCTTGCAGCCATGGCATCCGCATGGGGAATCGCAAATATGCTCATGGAGTATCTCGGCATTCCCCACAGCACAATCCGCCTCGGATATTAGGGGTTTGAAATGAGTTCCGGTTGGGACGCCGCATTGTCTTTTGGGGCGATTTCCTATAGAATTTTGCCTGTGGCGCGTGATGCGTGCCTCCGTGGCGGAACTGGAATACGCGTGCGGCTTAGGACCGCATCCCGAAAGGGTTAGAGGTTCGACTCCTCTCGGAGGCATGAATAAACCCCAGAATGCCCGAGTAGTTCAACGGCAGAACAGGTTCTTGGTAAGAATCAGAAAAGAGTTCGACTCTCTTCTCGGGCTTCGGCCGCTATTCGTTTATTCGTAATACATTCGTTATTCGTTGATCTATGCCTCAACCAAATCTCATAAAACTTCAGTGCTCGAATTGCAAACGCCTCAACTACTGGACGCGGAAAAACAAACGCAAAGTCGAGCGAAAAATCGAGCTCAAGAAATACTGCAAGTGGTGTCGAAAACACACAGCACACAAAGAAACAAAGAAATAGAACGTACGCGAATCAGTTTGCGAATTTTTGCAAATGATTTGCGAATGGGGGTATAGGTCAGTGGTAGACCGCCTCTCTCCAAAAGAGGATACCTGGGTTCGATTCCTAGTACCCCCGCGTGAACAAGACAAAAACTCTCTACAAGAGGGTTTTTGTCTTGTTCTTGGATAGTGGGAATCGAACGGGGAGCAAAGAGTAACGGGGTGAATGTCTTCACTCTTTGTGAACCCTGGATTTTGCTGACGGAAGCAAAATCGATTCCCTCATCCCCCGAAAAAATGAAATAAAGTATTGACAAGCCGAGCGCGAGAAACCGCGCTCGGCTTGTTTTTCTGCGATATTTACGGTATTATTGTACGGTGTAACAAAAAGTAATATCTCTTTTGTGTATGCCGATTTCTCTTCAAATTCAAATTGCGATTGTCGCGCTCCTTGCGGTTGCCGGTTTTTTTATTTTCTGGCGGACAACCTCTTCTCTCACGAAACGAATGAATGAAATATTCGGCGGCGCCGGAGAAACGGCGGATGATCTTGTCCGGAATCTTGTCCGAAGGACCACCGTACTCGAAACAAAGGCGGAAGAACTTGAAAAGCGTCTCGGGCCCGTTGAAGAAATTTCAAAGATAAGCGTCCAAAAAGTCGGGTTTTTGCGCTTTAATCCGTTCCGCGACACCGGAGGAGACAACAGTTTCGCGATTGCGCTCCTTGACGGAGAAGACACCGGCGTTATTTTTTCTTCGTTTTATACCCGCGAAGGCGTCCGGGTATACGCAAAAAAAATCGAGCGAGGCGAACCAAAACAAGTTTTGTCAGACGAAGAAAAACAGGTGCTCAAAGAAGCAATGGAAAAATAAACAACGAATTGGGAAGTGGGAATGACGAATTGCGGAGAGCGGATTCGTAATTCCTAATTCGTAATTCCCTATTCGAAATCACGGACATGAAAAAAACGGCCCAAATGAAAGAGTCAACCGAAACCAGTACGCGTCCCCCTGTCGTAGTTGTGATGGGTCATGTTGATCATGGAAAAACAACGATTCTTGATTGGTACCGGAAAACCAAGGTTGCCGAAAAAGAGTCAGGCGGCATTACCCAGCATATCGGCGCCTATGTTGTTGAGCATACGCTTCAAAAATCCGGCGAAAAAAAACACACCACATTCATTGATACACCCGGGCATGAAGCGTTTTCCCGCCTTCGCTCGCGCGGAGCGCGCGTTGCCGATATCGCGGTTTTGGTGGTCGCGGCCGAAGAAGGAGTAAAACCGCAGACAAAAGAAGCGCTCGAAATCATCAGAAACACAAAAACGCCGTTTCTTGTTGCCCTCAACAAAATTGACAAACCAGAGGCAAATCCCGAACGCGTAAAACAGGAACTTGCGAAAGAAGACGTCCTCGTAGAATCGTATGGAGGGAACGTGCCGCTCGTCGAGGTGAGCGCAAAGACAGGAAAACACATGGATGAGCTTCTTGAGATGATTTTACTCATGGCGGATATGGAACATCTAACTTCAGACCCAAAGCGCCCGGGAGCCGGAGTCGTGATAGAAGCGCACCGCGATCCAAAGCGCGGCGTTAGCACAACGCTTCTCATACTCGACGGCTCAATTCATTCCGGCGATTATATCGTCACGAGCGGCTCCGCGGAACACGTGAAAATTCTTGAAAATTTCGCGGGGCATCCGATCCGCGAGGCAGGGCCTTCCTCTCCGGTGCGGCTTGCGGGCATCAAAGAAATGCCGGTTGTCGGGGAGCCATTCAAAAGTTTTTCCAGCCGGAGCGAGGCGGAAAAAGAGGCAGAATCATACCGCGCGAGCCGCGAAGCGCCGTCACAAAAAACAAGCGTCCTGCCGCTTGAGGCAAGCGGAAAACCGGTATTTAACGTTATCCTGAAAGCGGACGTCGCGGGATCCCTTGAGGCGCTCGAAGAGCTTGTGAAGCGATTCGAATCAGGACACGTTATCCTCAACATTCTCCGAAGCGAAGCCGGCGATATTAGCGAATCAGATATCAAACTCGCGCATGCAACGGGCCGCGTCACCATTATCGGCTTTCGCGTCCAGATGGATCCCCAGCTCCGTCTTGTCGCGGAAAAATCAAACATCCGGATTGTCGAAGGGGACGTCATCTATCAGCTCATGGAAAGCGTAAAAAAAGAAATTGAAGAATTCCTTCCCGCAACCGTCCTCCGAACCGACGTGGGAAAAGCAAAAATCGTCAAAATATTCAAGAAAGAAGGAGCGCGCCACATCGTCGGCGGCCGCGTGAGCGAAGGAGAAATAAAAAAAGGCGCACTATGCGAAGCCATGCGGATGAAGGATGTCATCGGCCGGGGAACAGTCATACAAGTTCAGCATAACAAAGTTGATGTCTCGTCGGTTGAAGCGGGAAAAGAATTCGGAGCGCTCATTGAGTTTCGCGGCGCAATCACCGAAGGAGATATACTCTCGCTTTTCGAGGAAAAAATTACGAAGCAAACCCTGTAA
Organism: uncultured Candidatus Saccharibacteria bacterium; assembly: GCA_964357005.1. Taxonomy (GTDB): domain Bacteria; phylum Patescibacteriota; class Minisyncoccia; order Sungbacterales; family HO2-52-23; genus 2-01-FULL-50-25. Next base: position 3,873 of record CAYHJX010000059.1, read on the forward strand.
CAATGCCCCGTAATACAATCTCGACAGATAATGAGAAAAATCTCTGACATCACACGATGATATATGCATATCGAAAATCTATTATCGTAATACTTTCCTCCGTCCCGACATGTCGTCGGGACAGTCGAGATTGATATACGGGGATGCCTACAGAGCGGCGAAGGGAAAAAATCGAGAACCTATTGCGGGAAGAACTTTCCCGGATTCTTGACCGCGCTATTGAATTTCCGGACGCGACGCTAGTCACGGTTACGCGCGTATCCATGTCTTCCGACGGGCACTATGCGAATGCATACGTATCAATCCTCGGGAATAAACCGGCCGCGGCATTGGAAATTCTCAAAAAAAACATATATCATATCCAGAAGACCGTGAACCGGCGCATCCAAATCCGGCCAGTCCCCAAACTCACTTTTAAAATCGATAAAGACGAGTTTTTGCGAGAAAAAGTTGAACGGTCTGTTACCGGACTCAAGCGAAAAGGAGAGTTATAGTAAGGCCACGTGGTGAAGTAGCTAACACAGCGGTCTGCAAAACCGCGACTCGCGGGTGCAAGTCCCGCCGTGGCCTCAAAAAATTTTAAACCATTTACCAACTCTATAGAATTGGTAAGTGATGTTGTTGACTTATTTTTTTGGGCCTGTTACCCTTCTCTAAGCCCTTTTTGTTTTCAGGAGCGCCGAGTGAAGCAGAACCTTATCAATCCCAAGGAATACCACTATGCGGTTGCC
>CAYHJX010000060.1:0-4498 GCA_964357005.1 uncultured Candidatus Saccharibacteria bacterium
GTTCGGGGAGGCCCTGGGGGAACGGACGGGGTAGTACCTGCCATGTTTATTTATCTGACGCCATACGCGGCAATGACCGTTGCGGAATACTTCAGAGACAAGGGAAATGATGTTGTGGTGATTCTCGACGATCTTTCGGTTCACGCAAAAACCCATCGGGAATTGTCGCTTCTCGGCCGCCGATTTCCCGGACGGAACTCCTATCCGGGCGATATGTTCTACACTCATTCGCGGCTTCTTGAGCGCGCCGGCAATTTTTCCACCCCGAACGGGGAGAAATCGATTACGTGTTTTCCGGTTGTCGAAGCGCCCCAAGGAGATATCACGGGCTATATCCAGACAAATCTTATGTCGATGACCGACGGCCATCTCTTTTTTGACCATACGCTTTTTGCCCAGGGTCGCCGTCCGGCAGTTGATCCGTTTCTTTCGGTGACTCGCGTCGGCCGCCAGACCCAGACGCCGCTGGAGCACGAAATCGCCCGCGAGCTTGTCTCGTTTTTGAAAAACGCGGAGCGCCTTCACGGCTTTGTCAGTTTCGGGGCGGAACTCGGCGAGCACATCAAGCGGACGCTTGAAAAAGAAAAAGAGATTCTCCTCTTTCTTGACCAGACGGAGTATAACTCCATTCCGGCGCCGGTGCAGATTTTTCTTTTCGGTGTCGTATGGAACGACTTGTGGCAAGGGAAGTTGCGAAAAGACATCCGCCAGATGATTCGCGCATGCATTGAAAGCTACGAAAAAAAGCCGGACATCGCGCGCCAAATCGATACCATTACGTCGAGTTCGGATTCAATCAAAGCATTGAGCACGCTCGTCCGCAATTTTGCCCCCAAGTACCTTGGGATGAAGTAGGCGAGCGCAGAAAAACCATGATTACCCCCAAATCACTCATACGCGAAATAGAAGAGCTTGGCGGTCTTGGCCAGCTCGTCACGACATACGAATTTATTGCGGCGGCCGCCATGCGCCGCATTCGAAATTCGGTTCTTGAAAATCGCGCGTTCCACATGGGGCTCAACCGGATTTTTCAGGAGATTAAGCGGGCATATGAAGAGGAAATTCGCAAATTTGTTTCCCGAAGGCGCTTCAGAAGCCGAATGCCGATTCCGTTTCTCCGCCGTCCGCGCAAAACCGCGATCGTCTTTCTTTCCGCGAATACGTCGCTCTATGGCGATATCATCGCAAAAACGTTTGCGTCGTTCATGACAGAAGTTGAAAAAAAATCAGCGGACATTGTCATTATCGGCCGGATCGGGCGCACACTCTTTGACGAAGAGAAGCGCAAGGAAAAATATACCTATTTTGATTTTCCTGATACGACGATAGTTGTTGAAAACCTCAAAGCGATTTCCCGATATTTGAGTCAGTACGAAAAAGTCGTCGTATACCACGGGCGCTTCAAAAGCCTCATATCCCAAGACGCCGCGGCAACGTCAGTGTCCGGCGACGAGCTTGAAAGCTCTGGCGCCGCAGACGAAGACGCCCGGTATTTTTTTGAGCCGTCCTTAGAAACCATTGTTCTTTTTTTCGAAACCGAGATCTTCGGATCGCTTCTTGAACAGGTGTTCAACGAATCGCGTCTTGCGAAACTCGCGTCGCGGATGATCCTCCTTGACCGGGCGTCCGTCAACGTCGAGGATGCGCTGAAAAAAATGTCCCTTGAGCGCCAGCGCCTTACTCACCGTGTGTTTAATCGAAAACAGCTCGATTTGTTGTCCGGGATCGGGCTTTGGTATTCCGCATAATATGGCTCTCACTGATCAAAACGAAAAAGGAATCGTACTCTCGGTTGACGGGCAGGTGGCAGAAGTCGAATTCGCTCACCAAGCTCCCGCGCTTCACGACGTTTTGGTACTTGAAGCTGATCCGGCAGTGAGAATGGAGGTATATTCCTCTGCCGAGCCCCGCATCTATTTTTGCCTTCTCTTGTCAACCTCCCGTAAGCTCTGCCGCGGCGCACCGGTGACAAATACCGGTTCTCCTCTTTCGATTACGGCAGGAAAAAATCTCTTGGGGCGCGTCATTGATTTTTCCGGTGCGCCGATTGACGGAAAAGGGTCTCTTGTCGGAACCGACGCCGTGCCGATTTACGGCACATCGCCCCATTATCGCGATATATCGATCAAGCAGGAAATTCTTGAAACCGGCATCAAGGTTGTTGATCTCTTCTGTCCGCTTCTCAAGGGAGGGAAAATCGGCCTTCTGGGGGGCGCGGGCGTCGGAAAAACCGTCATGCTCACCGAGCTTCTCCATAACATTATTTTGATGCGCGAGCAGGCGGGCACGGTATCGGTGTTTGCTGGAGTCGGCGAACGGAGCCGCGAGGGCCAAGAGCTTGTTCTCACGCTTGAAGAAACAAAAGCGCTTTCCTTTGTCTCTGTGATTCTCGGCCCCATGGGGGCGCCTCCCGCAATCAGGCGTCTGACTGCCGAGACCGCCGCAGCTCTTGTTGAATATTTCCGCGACGTCTTGCACTTAAACGTCCTTTTCTTCATTGATAATGTGTTCCGGTTTGCCCAGGCAGGAAACGAGCTTTCCATGGTTATGAAGACGATTCCCTCGGAAGACGGCTATCAGCCGACGCTCGCGTCTGAAATTTCTTCGCTTCACGGCCGTTTGGTTTCAACTGAAGGACGTGCGGTGACAACCATCGAAGCCGTCTACATCCCGAATGATGACATTCTTGATCAGGCGGTCCAGGCGGTGTTCGGGCATCTTGATTCTGTTGTCGTGTTTTCCCGGGATATTTATCAGCGAAACAATCTTCCAGCGGTTGACCCGCTCGCATCGTATTCTTCGGCCCTCAATCCCGAGACCGCGGGAGAATTTCATTATGAGATCGCCCAAGAAGCCGGCGCGCTTTTGAAAAAAGCGGAGTCCTTGGACCGCGTTGTTTCGCTTGTGGGCGAGTCAGAGCTTTCGCCGGATGACCGGACATTCTACCAGCGCTCAAAAAAAATAAGAAATTTTATGACCCAGAATCTCTACGTTGTTGAAGGGCAGTCAAATATGCAGGGGCAGTTTGTTCCGCGAAACACCATGCTCGAGGACGTGCGGGCGATTTTGGACGGCGCGTATGACACAGTTCCCGAGGATCGGTTCCGCTATATCGGGAGCGTAAAAGAAATAAAGAAATGATATCACCCAAAGGACCACAAACCACCACAGAGATTTCTTCGGACGAGCGGCTCTCGGTCGTTATTCGGGATCGGGGAGGAGTTCTTTACGAAGGGAAAGTTGATTCGCTCTCTTCGGTGAACGATCAGGGGCCGTTTGATGTGTTGTCGCTCCACGCGAATTTCATTTCTATCATAAAAAAGTCGGTGTCGTTGCGATATCGCGGGAAAATCGTTGAAGAGATGCCGGTAGAAACCGGAGTCATGATTGTGAAAGAAAATAGCGTTGAAGTATATTTGGGAATTCTTCATTGATCGATTTATGAAACGAAACGGCGCAAAACCCGAAGACAGAAAACCAAACATGCGTGCATCCGCGCGGATATCGTTTCTTATTGGTCTTTTGGTGATGGTGTCGTTTGCTGCGTCGTTCACTCCGTACGACGTGTCTGCGGCGGGCGGGGTGTTCGGCGGCGTGAAAGCCCGAATTGAACGAGCGTCGTTCATTTCATTTACAGCAAGCATATTCGACTCAATCGGGACTTTCTTCCGTAGAATTGCGTCGCGCGATACTCCTGAAGAAGCGGGCATTGACGGCCAAGCGATCCGCGACAAAAACCGCGAAACTACCGCAGTTTTGTTCGCAGGCGCTGATACGTTTGTTGATGTAAAACCGAAAAGCACATTTCAGGGGACAACGCGTTTTTCCGAGGAAGTGACCATGGATGCGCTTTTAAGGGGCGTGGAAATAAATTTAGGCGAGGGGACGATTACTGCATCAAACATCGTCTATGGGGTTACCGCGGGAGACGGAATTCTTGTGACCGGCGGCCAGCGGCCTGTTGTGTCCCAGCTTTTTTGGGTCCAGCGGGGGAATACCATTGCGACTCGTGACCCCGGGCTTTCCTTGGAAGTCGGCGGCGAGCTTTTGGTAGGCACCGATGACTCTTCGCGTCTGACGTTTAACGGCCCCGCACTCATCAACTTGACACAAGGGGGGACGACAACAATTCCCGCGGCGTCAACATCTGCGTTTTCCATTGCAACGTCTGCGACCGGAACTCCGATTGTTTCCGTACGAGGAGAAGACGGCGGACGTGTCGGCATTGGGACATCAACTGCGGGCGCGCGATTTACGGTTGCCGAATCCGAATCCGGCGCGATGAATCTTTTTGAAATACTTCGGACGACCGGAATCCCGTATATTGTTGTTGACAGTTCCGGCCGCGTCGGCATCGGGACAACGTCTCCGCAGTTTTCGCTTGCAATAGCGGGGTCACTCTATGCCGAGTCAACATCTACGTTTGCGGGAACAATCTACGGAAGCTCGTCCGCGTATTTTGCCGCAAATGGCGGCCGCGTCGGCATTGGGACGACGA
>CAYHJX010000061.1:0-4481 GCA_964357005.1 uncultured Candidatus Saccharibacteria bacterium
GGGGTGCAGGCGGGAGCCGGCGGCGTTCGCATGGAACAAAACTCGGAAATCATCGGAAACATCTATTCAAACGGCAATATTGACGGCGATAACGGCGCAAAAGTGAGCGGAGATGCCGTTGTTGCGGGAAATGTCGAAGAAAGCGTCCAGGCGCGCTCAACCGTATGCAACCAAGATCAGATTGCCGGGCAGACAAACCCGGAAATCGACTTTGCGCAGAGCTTCGGCGCCCCGTCCAATGCCGCGCTCCTCAAAATCAGCATCTACATCAAAAAAACCGGAAATCCCGGGGACGCGACCGTGCGCATCGTAAGCGACAATGCAGGATCCCCGTCCCAGACATCGCTTGCAAACGGCACGCTGTCTGCGGGCCTTGTCACCACAAGCTACGGATGGATTGAAGTCGTATTCCCGTCTCCTGCAGCGCTTACCCAGGGCGCGACCTACTGGATCGTCCTTGACGCATCACAGAATAATTCAAAATACTGGACATGGTGCAAGGACTCGAATAACGGATACGGAAACGGCGTTGGAACATATAAGCAGGATTGGAGCACGGGCGGCGCATGGACGCAAATTACCGGCGATCTCGGCTTCAAGACATATTTCGGATCCGGCATCCATACCTTGGAAGATGTCATTGTAACAGGGAGTGCATGGGCAAATACAATCCAGATAAGCAAAATCTGCGGGGATGCGTATTACCAGAGCATTGACGCAAGCTCGCTCGATTTTCTCAACAGCCCCACAAACCCAACCTGCGCAAATCCTCTGACATCCGGCACCGGAAACCCGAATTCCCCTGATGAGGCCGTTGCCGCCATGCCGATTTCCCAAGCGAATATCGACGACTGGAAAAGCGCTGCGTCTTCCGGCGGGCTTATTACCGGCACCTATGCGCCGAATATCAATTCGTCCTTGGGACCGACAAAAATAACCGGCGATCTTGTCATGTCAGCGAACAATATTGTCCTTACGGTTACCGGGACAATCTATGTCCAGGGGAATATTGACGTTTCGAACGGCTCATCCATTCGCTGTGCCGCAGGATACGGCGAGAATTCCTGTATTGTGATCGCAGACGGCTGGATCCATATTGCAAATAACGGCATATTTTCCGGATCGGGCGCATCAGAAAGCTATCTTCTCATGTTAAGCACCCTTGCCTGCGACGGCACGAGCGCAACGTCTCCTGACGGAAAGGCGTGCGGAGACCACAACGGGGCAATCGACCTTCACAATAACGCGTCCGGCGTCATATTTTACTCTGCAAACGGATTGACGAATCTTCACAACGGCGTCAACGCAACTGAAATAACGGCGTATAAACTCCAGCTAAGCCAAAACGCCATCATCACGTACAACATGGGTCTTGCGAACGCAAAATTCTCCTCCGGCCCTTCGGGGGGCTACGACGTGATGTATTGGCGGGAAGTAGAATAGTACGCGCCATCCCCGCCGGATGTTCGTTTTGCGGCCAAAACCGTATATAATAGAAGAATGAAGCAATTTATCATCCATCGAATCTCCAATCTCCTTCGCTTTCCCGTTGTCGGCCTTGACATATCGGATCGCTCACTTAAATTCCTGAAGCTCGCCATAAATAAAACAATCGAATTCGAGGCATTTGGCGAAACTGAAATCCCGGAAGGCGTCATCATCGAGGGGGAAATCAAAAACGAGAATGCGCTTACCGACGTATTGAAAAAGTGGAAACAAGAAAACGCACGGCATCTTCATTCGAGCGTCATTGTCGCGTCGCTCCCAGAAGAAAAAAGCTTTGTGCGCCTTATCCAGCTCCCGAAAGTGAAGCCGGAAGAAGTGGCAAACGCAATCCGATGGGAAATTGAAGCAAACATCCCCTTGCCGCCGGACAACCTTGCATATGATTACGAAGTTGCCGAGTCCTCGGCTGGCGCGCTGAATCACACGGACGCCGTGGTAACCGCATTTCCCAGATTCATCGTCGAGTCGTATACAACCGCCGTAAAAAGCGCGGGTCTCACGCTTGCGGCGCTGGAGCTTGAATCGCAAGCAATTGCCCGGGCGGTTGCTGACTCATCGCGGCCGAATACGGCGCGCATCATCATTGATATCGGAAGAACGCGCACAAGCATCATTATATGCGCCGGACGAGCAATCATTTTTACCTCGACCATACAGCTCGGCGGAAACACGTTTGAAGACAACATTTCCCGCGCGCTCAAGGTTAACCGCGCGCGCGCAAAAGAAATCAAGGAAACAATGGGGCTCAACCGGAGCTCAAACAAAGACGTCTTTACCGCGCTCACGCCCGCGCTCTCGGTTCTTGTTGACGAATTAAACCGCATCATCACCTATTACGAAGAACACCAAGAGCACCTCCACGGCGTAAGCCAGACGATTGAGGAAATCCTCTTTGTCGGGGGCGACTCGAATCTCTTCGGAATCGACACGTTTGTTGCAAGCGCGGTCAAAGTTCCGGTCGAACTCGGAAATCCGTTTATCAATATCATGCCCCGATTCAGCGCTTCGTTCCCGCCGATGCAGAGGACCGATCTCCTTTCCTTTGCAACGACAATCGGACTTTCACTACGGACTATTCCCTGATCATGCGTACGACAAACCTCCTTCCCAAAAGCGACCAAACGACGATTTCGCTCCTCAGGACGGCGCGGACCATACGCCTCGCGGCTTTCGCGGTGTCAACGCTCCTTGTCATAAACGGCGTATTGGTACTCCCGACGTATTTGCCGCTTGCGTTCGAAAAAGAAGAGATTGCGCGGGCGTTTGAAACGGAAACCAAGGCACAGCAGAAATTCCAGGTCTCCGAATCGCTCAAAGAACTGCAGAATCTTTCGCGCGTTACGCGCGAAATCCGCTCATACATGTCCCGCCCGCACTACTCCTCGCCTATTCTCACGTCCGTATTTGAAAACGGCATCCCCGGAATCAGCATAGAGTCAATAACCGTTTCAGACAACGGAGCGATCGCGATCAACGGGCGGGCATCAACCCGCGACGCGCTTCTCCGCTTCGAGGAAAAATTCAAAACCTCGAGCTTTTTTGAAAAAATCTCGTTTCCCCTGTCGAATATCATTCGGGAAACCGACATTATATTCTCAATCCAGGGAACGGTAAAACCGGAATTTATTGAAAATCTGCGGTAAACCCATGAACGATCCCCAGCGGCGCGCGTCATACATTACAATCGCTGTTTCATTCCTCCTCGTCACCGGACTGGGCGGCGCTACGTTTTTTCTGTATCAGCATCTCCAGACGGTAAAAACGGAAATCCAATCGATCCAGGAGCGTATTGCGATCCTTGAGACCGAAAAGAGTGCGATCCGCGATTTTCAAATAATACAGATGGAGCGGAAAACTGATATTGACCATATCAAAGCGTTTTTTATAGAGAAGGACCGGCCGCTTCTCTTCATTGAGACAGTGGAAATGCTCGGGCGAAAGACAAACACAAAGCTGTCTCTCGACGCAGAAGTGCCGAAACAAAATGAACCGCATTTCACATTCCGGGTCACCGCGGAGGGGACGTATCGAGATGTAGTCCGCCTCCTTACCCTTATTGAGCGCCTTCCGTATGAGGTCGCCATCAGGTCATACGGAATAACAGTGCTTACCGCAGACAGAGAAAAAGCACGATTAACAATCGCCTTGCAGGTAAAAACGCAATAACTATCTATGAAGCTTTTTGGACTTTCATTCCGCATTCGGAAATCGGGCTCTGTTTTCTCAAAATTTTCACAGGATTCCTACATCCTCGGAAGCGTTCTTGCGCTCGCGATTCTCTTTGCTTTGTTTCTCGGCTACGATGCATACCTATTTTATCAGGAAGTCATTGACCGCTCGATTGGAACGCCGCCCACGCTCCTCCAAACAAAATTCTCCGAAGGAGAACTCGACGAAGTCATACATCTCATGGATGAATGGAAAAAGAAATTTGACGATACGCTTTCGGGCGCGTGATCGAAACATATTGCAAAAAAAACAATCGAAAAAAACGCCGGAGCGGCGCTTTTTTCATGAAAATCCCCCTGGGAGGAATCGATTTTGCCTCCTTCGACAAAATCCGGGGTTCGCGAAGAGTGAAGACATTCACTCTTCGCTCCCCGTTCGATTCCTCCTATCAAAAAATTCACAATAAAAGCATCGGTACCGATGCTTTTATTGTGAAAATCCCCCTGGGAGGAATCGAACCCCCATAACTGGCTTACCTGCCCGCCGTTGCCCTCGCCCCCGGTAGGAATCGAACCCACATCAAGGGCTTAGAACGCCCCTGTTCTGTCCATTGAACTACGGGGGCAACTTTGGCAGGCGGGGAAGAGCGCTGTTCTATCCACGCCGACGCCCCGGGATCGGAGCCCCGACTTCCCATGGAGCGTCGGGATTGAACTATGGGCGCAACCTAAAGATTATACCCTATTTAGGCTTACTTGGCACTTCTCCAAGCAGTGCTTGGAATTTTTCTTCCCGTTCATCTAGGA
>CAYHJX010000062.1:0-4428 GCA_964357005.1 uncultured Candidatus Saccharibacteria bacterium
GTCCCGGTAAGCGAAAAAGAGCGCCTCACTGCCTATATGGGTTTTGAGACCCCGCGCATACACCGGCTTGGCTGAACATTCTGGCAAACGACCAAAAAACGCATCAAGGAAGACGCGGAAGCGTTTGCGCGTGAGCTTCTTTTGATATATGCGAAACGCGACAGTGCGGAACGTCCGCCGTACGAAGGCGACCAAGCGCTCGAAGACGAAGTGCGCGCACGCTTTCCATTCAAAGAAACCGAGGACCAGTTAAAAGCGGAATCAGATATTTTTGACGACCTCTCGCAAAAAAGACCCATGGATAGAGTTCTTGTGGGAGACGTTGGGTTCGGCAAAACTGAAATCGCGCTCCGGGCCGCTCTCCGTGCTATTTCGTCCGGCCGCCAAGTTGCATTCCTTGCGCCAACAACAATCCTTACATTGCAGCACGCAAAAACGTTTGAGGAACGGCTCAAAGACACGGGAATAGACGTCCGGCTCCTTTCGCGGATTGTTCCAAAAAAGGAACAGAAAAAAATTATTGAAGGAATTAAACATGGTTCTGTTGACTGCGTTATCGGCACGCATCGGATTCTTTCGAAAGACATTTCATTCAAAAATCTTGGACTCGTCATTATTGATGAAGAACAGCGCTTTGGCGTAAAACAAAAAGAACATTTTAAGGAACTCCGTGCCGAGATCGACATATTATCTCTTTCCGCAACGCCGATTCCGCGAACGCTCTCCTTAGCGCTTGCAAAATTGCGGGATATGTCTCTTGTGGAAACGCCGCCGCCCGAGCGCCTCCCGATTCACACATTCGTTCTCCCGTATTCGGAAAAACTCATCCGCGAAGCGATCCATAAAGAAATCTCGCGGGGCGGACAAGTGTATGTTCTCCATAACCGCATTGAAACAATTGGTCACGCGCAGGAATCGCTTGAAAAAATAATTTCGAAAACGGCCGGTCTTCTACGCGCGGCATCAATCGGCATTATACACGGCCGCATGGATGAGCGAGATCTCATCCGCACAATGGATCGCTTCCGAAAAAAAGAAATCAACATTCTTCTTGCAACAACTATCATTGAAAACGGCCTTGATATTTCATCCGCAAATACGCTCATTGTTGATGACGCAACACGCCTTGGCCTTGCTCAAGCGCACCAGCTTCGCGGCAGGATTGGCCGCGGAAGTAAAGAGGCGTTTGCGTATTTTCTCTACAGACCAAAACATCTTACAGCGCGGGCGCTCGACCGCTTGGAAGCGCTCGAAGATTACGCGGAACTCGGCGCCGGATACCAGATTGCGTTAAAAGACCTTGAAATCCGCGGCGCAGGAAACATTCTCGGAAAAGAACAAGCAGGCGCTATTAATAAAGTAGGGCTTAACTTATACTGCCATATGCTTTCGGAAGCAATCGAAGAACTCAAAGGAGACAGGCAATAGAAGGAGATAAGCAATAGAAAAGGCACCAAAGAGGTGCGAAATGCACATATATCAAGCTATAGCTTATTATATATACATTTCTGTTTCCGGTATAAAACAAAACCGCTGGGCGAACCATACGGTCTGGACACAGAGGGGATGAAAGAACAAGAAAGAAGAGAAAGGTCCGAGGGGTATGCGAGCCGCAGCGGTGGGTGGTATCTCACTAGCGACTCCACGGAGACCGGAGCCCCCGCTTCAACGTCTCCCACCTATTCGGCGCACTTGCACGCGGGAACGCCTTACAGCCTATTTGCTATCTATTCCCCCTTTGGCAAGCACACCCCCGGGTGAGGGATTTGAACCCTCATGGCTGCGCCACCCCCGGATCTCTCGGACCGTAAAAAGAAGGTAACAAATGCAGCCGTAGGAGTCAATGCGGTTTGCAAAATACTTTGTTTTCTTCTACCGTCGAGGTATTATGCAGACCGACACAAAATATCTTCACGCATTCGCCTCAATTCCTTCGATCGGCGCAAAAACGCTTCGGCTGCTCGGAGCATATTTCCCGTCCTTTGAAGAGGCGTGGCGCGCGGACGATGGAATATTGAGAAACGCGGGGCTTGACGAAAAAATCATTGCCGCGATTTCATGGAAGCGGCCGAGTATTGACCCGGATCGCGCAATCGAGTCGCTTGTCAGAAAAAACATCTGGCTTATTCGTGAGAGTGATTCCGCATACCCTCCGCTTTTGAAAGAAATCCCAAATCCGCCGTATCTTCTCTACGGCGCTGGTGCGCTCCCCCGCGAGGAAACAATCCTTCCAATCGGAGTTGTCGGCACACGAAAACCAACATCATACGGCATCCAAGCAACGGAAACAATCACCGAAACCCTTGCGCGGGCAGGCGCAACAGTGATAAGCGGCCTTGCGCTCGGCATTGATGCAATCGCGCATCGAGCGACCCTTGATGCCGGAGGCATGACAATTGCGATTCTCGGTTCGGGCGTTGATAACGAGTCCTTGTACCCTTCGTCAAATCGCGGCCTTGCGCGCCATATCATTGATGCGGGCGGCATAGTTATCTCCGAATATCCGCCGGGTGCGCCCGCGCTCAAAGAGCATTTCCCCGCGCGAAACAGAATCATCTCCGGACTTTCAAAGGGGCTTCTTGTGGTAGAAGCGCAAGAAAAGTCGGGCGCGCTTATTACCGCGCGCTTTGCGCTTGAGCAAAACCGCGACGTATTTGCGGTCCCGGGATCAATTTTTTCCCAATCGTCACAAGGAACAAACCGACTCATCCAAGAAGGCGCAAAGCTCGTCTCCTGTGGAGAAGATATTTTGAAGGAATACGGAATCGACTATACTACGAGTAACGGCCCTCAAGAGCCGCTTGGCGAAACAGAAGAATTGATTCTTTCGGCACTCACGGAAATGCGTTCTGTTGACGAACTGAAACTTCGGACAGGACTTGACACGCCCGCAATCATTGCCTCATTATCCTTACTTGAACTCAAAGGCCGCATCCGGAGCACTGGAGGCGAATCCTACGAACGAATCTCGTGACATAGTGGTTCATAGTTTGCAGTTTTTAGTTGTAGGTACGCAGTTCTTAGTTTCAGTTATATAAAAAACCACAACAAATAACTGGAAACTAAAACCAAAAACAGAGAACCACAAACCGCGTAATGGCAAAAAAACTGGTTATTGTTGAATCGCCGACAAAGGCGCGCACCATCTCCCGATTCCTTGGGAGCGATTTTATTGTCGAATCGTCCTACGGCCACATCCGCGATCTCCCGACCTCGAAACTCGGCGTTGATGTGGAAAAAAACTTCGAGCCCCAATACGTCGTCCCCCGCAAAGCATCAAAAGCCGTAAAAAAGCTGAAAGAGGAGGCAAAAAAGGCGGAAAAAATCATTCTTGCGACTGACGAAGACCGCGAAGGCGAAGCAATCGCGTGGCATTTGATTTCCGCCCTCGGCCTTAAGGACCGGCCAGATGATAATATCGAACGGATTGTTTTTCACGAAATCACAAAGCGCGCCATTGAGAGTGCGCTCAAGAACCCTCGCAACCTCGATATGCCGCATGTAAACGCCCAGCAGGCGCGCCGCATCCTGGACCGACTTGTCGGGTATAAACTCTCGCCGTTTTTGTGGAAAAAAATTTACCGCGGCCTTTCTGCGGGACGCGTCCAGTCCGTTGCGGTGCGCCTCATTGTCGAGCGCGAGCGGGAGATCGAGAAATTCAAGCCGGAGGAATATTGGACAATCCACGGCATCTTTTCTCCGAAGGGGAAAAACGAGAATTTCGAAGCAATACTTTCAAAAATAGACGGAAAAGCGCTTGAAAAATTTTCGATTCCGAACGAGACCGAAGCAAAAAAAATCACCGAGAATCTCGCGAACGCCTCGTGGCGCGTCGCGAATGTCGAAAAAAAGGCAACGGCAAAAAACCCGTTTCCACCGTTTACTACCTCGACTCTTCAGCAGGACGCCTTCCGCCGCCTCGGGTTTTCCGCAAAGCGGACTATGGTTATCGCCCAGCAGCTATACGAAGGGATTGAGCTCGGCGGCGAAGGATCAATCGGCCTCATCACGTATATGCGCACCGATTCTTTGAATCTTTCCCGGGACTCGCTTTCAGAAGCAAAACAATTCATCAAAAAAGAGCTGGGAGAAAAGTATGCGCTTCCCCAGCCGCGCGTATTCAAAACCACGGCAAAAGGCGCCCAGGAAGCGCACGAAGCAATCCGACCGACCGATCCCGCGCAAACGCCCGACTCCATCCGTCAATACCTCGACCAAAGCCAATATAAATTGTATGATCTCATTTGGCGGAGATTCATCGCGACCCAAATGCCGCAAGCGCTTTTTGACGCGACAGTAGTTGATGTTGACAACAGTAAAAACATTTCTAACAGCTCCGACAGTTCTAACAACTCTAACATGTATACATTCCGCGCAAACGGCCAAGTGATGAAGTTCGACGGATTTTTGAAAATCTATCCCTCAAAA
>CAYHJX010000063.1:0-4395 GCA_964357005.1 uncultured Candidatus Saccharibacteria bacterium
ATTACAGTATGAAAGGACTTCACATGGTAACGTTCATCCTCCTTGTGGTAGGGGGTTTGAACTGGGGGCTTACCGCACTCGGCTATAATGTGGTGGAGATGGTTCTTGGCGCAGGAACGGTTGCGAATCTCATTTATGTTCTTGTCGGCCTTTCTGCGGTGGTTGAAGTTGTGACGCACAAGAAAACCTGCAAGATGTGCGGAGAGGGCGCAATGCCGATGTAATCCGAGATTAAACCAAAAATCCGCCTCGAGGCGGATTTTTGATTTATTATCCATGACGATGCTATGGGCATTGGTGGACGACGTTCGGACCTTCTTCCAAAACGGCGTCGCTACCGAAGGTTTACCGACGCAAAGAAAACCGTCGGTAAAGTCGTTCACGGAACGCGTTACACAAATCTTGAGGGATTGGGGAGTGCTGCGCCAAACGTAGCTACTCATAACCGGATCTTCCATTCTCCCCGGGGACTCCTGACCAGCCAAAACTCGACTTCTCCTGTTCCCCTTCCGGGCGGGGCAGGCGCCAAGTACGTCCGTGAGTTCTGTGTCGATTCCAGCAGATGGCTATTGGACAGTGCCTCTGCAAGCTGACTCGCTCCACTAGGGCTGAGGGCGCGTATTTCTGCCGCCCTCCGATCACCTGACACCATCTGACTCGCCGCCTCCAAGTTATTTGCGGCGAGCAAAGATATAAATTTCCGCAGCGTTTCGTCGGCGTCATGATAGGGATTCACTTGCACGGACACCATCGGCGACTGAACTTGCTTCATCACGCCCTGGAAGCCGGCTGACACGCGGAAGTTAACCACGCCTTCTACCGCCTCGTTGAGGGTCATCTGAATGGTGAACGTTCGATCACCCGCTGATTCGTCACCACTCGTGCCGTCATTGCGAAAACTTCCGATCACCCGAAGTACCCTACCTCCTGCATCCATACGCTCCAGATTCACACTGCTCGGGATCAACGTATCTTCCGGAATAAAGATCGATACCGTAATCAGGATTTGTTCACCCGCGGAGATCTGCGCAGGGTACAGGGATGGCGTCCGTAGCATCGCTGGCGGGCCTTCGGCTGACTCCGCAGGCACCGACCCCGTCTGGGGGGGCCACGATGACGGCCACTCCCAATACACCATCCCGCCGACGATGGCAGCGATGATGCCGAGGCCGAGGAAAATGATGATAAGGCGATGAGTCATGAGGAGTATTGGGATAGAACCTTTTTTAGCTTTATTTTTCTGATGACCACTGAATGATCGAACCTGCTTTAGGGCTAAATCATTACTGAAAGATATAGTGTGGGCGTGCATGGGATCGAACCATGGACCTCGTCATTATCAGTGACGCGCTCTACCACTGAGCTACACGCCCGAAATACAAAAATTATATTACTCTCATTGAGGGTTAAAATCAACCAATAAGATTCTTGCGGGATTTGAGTGTATGGGATACACTATACTATCTCATGCGTAAAAGGAGGGAGAATGAAGCTCTTTGGAAAACCGCTTGAACTTCTCATTCTTGATTATGATGGAGTTGTAGTCGATCTTTTTCGAAGCTATACGAAGATTCTTGCCGCTGTTGCCCGAGAGATGCAGCTGCCGCTTGATGCAATTGACCGATGGCATAGAGCTCATAAAGACGGAACGCTCCACGGAAACCCCCGTTTCAAAAAGGGGATTAAGACCGATCTCTGGCCGCATCTCACCGATCAAGACACCGAGAATTTCTATTGGCGGTTCCGGGAGCTTGAGGTGGCGATTGGCTATCCGGAAATTCCGGGGAGCATCAAGGCAATTCAATGGTTTCGCGAGCGTGGGGTCCGCGTTGCAGTTTGTACGATGAATGATGAGCGCGCCATATCCTAGAAACTTCGTTCCATCGGTCTTAGGCGCGATATGCTCGATTTCGTCTCGACCCGCGAGGTTGCAAATGCAGAGAAACCGGATCCCGCAATTCTTTGGCCGATTTTCAAGGCAATTCCAGTGCTTAAGGAACATGCCTGCTATGTCGGCGATTGGTATGCTGATGTTGAAGTCGCTCAAGCGGCAGAGATACGGTTCATTGCTGTTCTTTCTGGAGAAGTTCCGCGCCACGCGTTTCTTCGCGAAGGCATACCCGATGATCATATCACCGACCGTCTTGCTAATATCCCTTCGATGACAACCCGTTGTTGAAAACTTCGGGTTTTTTGTTTGCGTACATTTTCTATAATAAAAGTGCAGTTCATTCTTGAAGGAAGGGGGTCCAGGACGATCGGGTACCGCCGGAATTTCCGTCTGCAACGAGGAGGTGGTATGGAGCAGCAGCAGCGAAGGATGAAGCTTCTCGCGGCGGAGAAGTGGTGGCGGTCGAAGATGTCGAAACGGCTTCCAAGGAGGTGATCCGAATCTACTCCTCGGGGGAGTCAGCAGTCCCCTCAGTACTCCTCCTCCTTCCATGAGGACGTGGACGCGCGGTTCTCGAAACTCACTGAAAACCTGAAATAACGCGCTCGCGCCCCCAGTACCGCTCCGGATTTCGATCCGGAGCGGCTCCATTATGATGATTTTCCACACGAAGCGGTGTGCATAAAAGCACTCATATTTTCTTTGGAAAAGAGGTATAGTTTTTAGAGGGCACAGCCCGCACTTGTTATAATTCGCAATGCGTTTTACCGTTTCTCTTATTATTTTTATTTTTATACTTGTCGTTGCGGCGGGATGGTATTTTTTCTATCCTTCCGATAACGGTTCTCAAGAGGGTTTTTCACTTCTCTATCAAGTGAAGCGAATGCCGCTCAAGCGCGTCGTATTACTCAACGGCATCGTCGAGTCCGAGAAAAAAGTCGAGCTTTCGTTTGACCGGAGCGGAAAGGTAAAGAATATATTCGCGTCGGTTGGAAAAGAAGCCGTGGCAGGCGCGCTTTTGGTTGAGCTTGAAAATTCAGACCTTGTTGCCGATCTTGCGCGCGCGGACGCTGACCTTGCCGCAGAAAAAGCAGAGCTTTCGCGGCTTGAAAAGGGCCCGACCGAGGAAGATATCCGCATCGCGGACGTGAAAGTTGAAAACGCCGAGCGCGCGGTCAGCGATTCGCGAAACGAACTTCTTGCGCGGATCATTGATGCATATACCAAGGTTGACGATGCCGTACGAAATCGGCTTGATCGGTTTATCGATAATCCGCAAAGCTCAAATCCGCGCATTTCTTTGTCGGGAGGCGATTCGACATTGAGGCAGTCAATCGAATCGAATCGTATGAAAACCGAAACGGTTTTGAATGATTGGTATGGCGTCATATCGAAACTCACGAGCGCATCTGATTTTTCATCTGCGATAGCACAATCGTACGCTTCTATTGATTCGGTTCGCACGATCCTCCGCGACGCTACGCTTTTTCTTAACTCTCTATCTGCTTCAGCGAGTATTACGCAGGAGGCGCTCGATAACTACCGTGCTGACGTTGGCGCGGGGCGCACCAATGTCGAATCCGCACGGATAGCCCTTGTGTTAGCGGAGGAAAAGTTCAACAGCGCGGTATCCTCGTCTCGCCTTGCGGAGGAACAGCGGAGAAAAGTGCAGGCGGGATTTACTGTGGATGAAATCGATGCGGAGCGCGCGCGCGTCAAGCGCGCCGAAGCGCAAGTTCTTAAGGTAAAATCAGATTTTTCAAAAACAACGCTCCGTTCCCCGATCACCGGCGTCGTATCCCGTTTTGATGCAAAAAAAGGGGAAGCGGTTACCTCCGGAAAAATCATTGTAACCGTTATAGGGTCTCGGTATCTTATACGCGTCAATATCCCGGAGGCAGACATCGCGAAGGTGAAGATAGGCGACCGCGCGACCGTAACGCTTGATGCGTACGGCTCTGAAGAGCGGTTTTTGGCGATTCTTACCGATGTCGAGCCCGCCGAAGAGATTATCCAGGGGGTCGCAACGTATAAAAGCACTCTTGAATTCGAAACGCAGGATCCGCGGATAAAATCCGGCATGACGGCAAATATTGACATTGTGACGGGCGAAAAGTCGGATGTCATTGCGGTGCCCCAGCGGGCCGTTATCCGTCGGGGCGAAGACCGCTATATCCGGGTGGCAAACGCGCGAAACGAGTCCGAAGAGCGGAAAGTGGAAGTCGGCATTGTTGACTCAAAAGGGTTCGTGGAAGTCACCGAAGGGCTCGCGGAAGGGGAATCCGTTTTTGTGTATTGATTTCATGGCGATTATCGAGGTTTCGAATCTCGGGAAAGAATACGGAACCGGTGATGCAAAAACAGTCGCGCTTCGCGGCGTTTGCTTTTCAGTAACAGAACGGGAGTTTGTCGCGGTTACCGGTCCGTCAGGATCGGGAAAATCGACGGTCCTCCCTATTCTTGGGTTTCTCGACCCTCCAACGGCCGGAATTTATAAGGATGAT
>CAYHJX010000064.1:0-4382 GCA_964357005.1 uncultured Candidatus Saccharibacteria bacterium
GCCGCGCCGGTCATGCAAATTCTGAAAGAAAATTTTGGCATCAAGAAAGCGTTTCTTCAGACAGTACACGGCTATACCGCAACGCAAAAGCTCGTTGACGGCCCGGATGCAAAAGATGTCCGCCGCGGCCGCGCGGCCGCGGTAAATATTGTCCCATCTTCAACCGGAGCTGCAGAAGCGGTCATTCAGTCAATCCCTGATCTTGCGGGAAAATTTGACGGCATTGCAATCCGCGTGCCCGTGGTCGCAGGGTCTTTGGTCATGATTACGGCGCTTCTTGAGCGTGCGACAACCAAAGAAGAAATAAACGATATATTCGAGAAAGCAGCGAAAGAGCCGCGATGGGCGAATGCGCTTAAAGTAACGGAAGATCCAATTGTTTCAACGGATATCATTGGCGAGCCCTACGGCGCAATCGTTGATCTTGGCTTCACTAAAGTTGTCGGCGGGGATTTGGTGACGGTCTATTCGTGGTATGACAATGAAGCAGGGTATACCGCAACCTTGGTGGAGCACGTGAGGAGGATAGTGAAGAATCTGTAATTTTTCCGAAAGTAATCTGTCGTATTCGAACCCTTGAAATGGTGTTTGGTTTTCCCGTACTCTAGTAATTAGTTTATCTTCGGAGGGATCAATGGCTCATTCAATCCGGCAGTCCAAGAAGTTTGACCTTTCACTCATGTTTATAATCGTTCCTGATCCCGAGAAGTGGAGAATGAACGATACATACAGATGCCGGCATTGCGGGAAACCCGCATATGTTGATCCGAATTCCCAATGGCTGTGGGGTTGCATTGGGGAGTTATGCCGGTATGCAACCGAAGCCCTTTCGCATTTCTTCAAACCCGTGTTTTTAATTACAGAGGGGGAACGGGATGCAATTATCGCGACCGACTAACTGTCCGCCACAAGCGGACTCTTTTCTTTTCTGGTAAAACCGCTACTATGGGAAATACCATTTGTATGGTATGAGACAATCGCAACTCTTTGGAAAAACGCTTCGGGAGGCCCCGAAAGATGAAGTCGCACAAAACGCGATTTTTTTGGAGCGAGGCGGGTTTATCTATAAAACTATGGCAGGCGTCTATGACTATCTGCCACTCGGGTTTCGGGTCCTCGAAAAAGTAAATCGGATTATTCGCGAAGAAATGAACGCAATCGGCGGACAAGAGATTCTATTGTCTGCGTTCCAGCCAAAAGAGCGATGGCAAAAGACAGGGCGCTGGGAGTCGATGAAAGATATTATGTATCAGTTCCATGATCACTCGGCGCGCGATCTTGGGCTTGCGGCGACCCACGAAGAAGCGCTTGCAGAAATCGCGACACAAACCATTTTTTCCTACAAGGATTTGCCGCTTTTTGTGTATCAAATCCAAACGAAATTCAGGGACGAGCCGCGCGCAAAATCAGGCCTTATCCGCGGCCGCGAGTTTTTAATGAAGGACTTATACAGCTTTCATCGGGACGAACAGGACCTCGGGGCGTTTTATGAGAAAGCGGATGCGGCATATCGGAATATATTTTCCCGCTGCGGGCTTTCATTTTATGTCACTGAAGCATCCGGCGGGACGTTCACGAAAGAATTTACCCATGAATATCAGGTACTTGCGGACGCGGGCGAGGACTGGACGCTTTATTGCGCCGCGTGCGGATATGCGCAAAATAAAGAGGTAAGTTCGCTTGCGGCAGGCGATCCGTGTCCGAAATGCAAAAAGAAAATTCAAATGGCGCGTTCAATCGAGGTGGGGAATATTTTCAAACTCGGAACAAAATTTTCCGAGGCGTTCGGGCTTCTGTATGCGAACGAGTTTGGCATAAAAAAACCCGTATGGATGGGTTCCTACGGTATTGGACCCGGCCGCCTTATGGGAACGATTGTTGAGGTTTCGCATGATGCAAAAGGGGTCTTCTGGCCCGATGTGGTTGCTCCATTTTCTGTTCATCTCCTTATCATTAAAACAAAGGATGAGAAGGCGGCGCGCGGTGTGGAAAAAGCCGCAGATGCCCTTTACCAAACACTTCTTGCAAAGGGTGTGGAAGTGTTATACGATGACCGCGCTGACAAAACAGCAGGAGAAAAATTCGCGGATTCCGACCTCATCGGCATTCCATGGCGCGTTGTTCTTTCTGCGAATACTCTTTCAAAAAAATGTGTTGAAGTGAAACGGCGGAATGAGAAAGAGGCGCGCATCATGACCCAGAAAGAATTTCTTGCGCACATTCTTCCCAGGAAAGCGAAATAAGCCATGTATATTGTTTCGTTCTTCAGGCGCTCCGTCACTGAACGGCGCGCGGATTTGCATTCTATGTTGAACAAACGTTTCGGACCCCGCAGGAAAACCCTCGGTTTTCTACAGGATAAACAATTTTCTTACCATGAGACAGCATCATGTTAAATAAACTTTTTGGGCAATTCTCTCACGATATCGGGATTGATCTCGGGACGGCAAACACGCTTGTCTATGTGAGGGGGCGCGGCATTGTGATTAACGAGCCGTCTGTTGTTGCAATCAACCAAAAAACCGGCCAAATTGTTGCGATCGGCTCTGAAGCAAAGCGGATGGTCGGCCGGACTCCGTCCCAGATTGTTGCGACGCGGCCGCTTGTTGCGGGAGTCGTGTCTGATTTTGAAGTAACGGAGGAAATGCTTCGCTACTTCATCAAAAAAGTGCATGAAGAGGCGTTTTCCTTGTTTCCGCGGCCGCGTGTTGTCATCGGAATCCCTTCTGAAGTGACTGAAGTTGAACGGCGCGCTGTCGAGGATGCGGTAAAGAATGCTGGCGCGCGCGAGGTGTATCTCGTCGAGGAACCGATGGCCGCGGCCATCGGAATCCGCATGCCGATTCAGGAAGCGGTCGGCTCCATGATTATTGATATCGGCGGCGGAACGTCCGACATCGCAGTGATATCCCTTGGGGGGATTGTCGTTTCAAAAAATGTGCGGATTGCGGGAGACCGACTGAATGACGATATTATCCGCTTTGCGCGCGATGAGTTTAAGCTTTTGTTGGGAGAGCGCACCGCAGAAGACATAAAAATCGCAATCGGGTCTGCGTATGCCCTTGACGAGCCGCTTGAGGCAACTATGCGCGGCCGTGATCTCGTATCCGGGCTTCCGAAAGAAATCATCGTCGATGACGCGGACATCCGCCGCGCCATGCGCCATTCGATTAACGCCCTTGTAAACGCGGTGAAGACCGCGATTGAAGAAACGCCTCCGGAGCTTGTCGCGGACATCATGCATCGGGGTATCATGCTTGTGGGCGGCGGATCGCTTCTGCGCGGCCTTGACCGGCTCCTCCAAGAGGAAACAAAAATACCCGTTCGGGTTGCGGACGACGCGCTTACCGCGGTTGTCCGCGGCGCGGGTATTATTCTCGAAGATATTGACGCTCTGAAAAATATTATCGTAAATTCCGGATTTGAAAGAACGCCTGTATAGCATTTCTCTTCATGGCAAAGGTGCTGTCATCTCCTCTTTTTCGATTGTTCATCGCCGCCGCCCTTGCGGGGGGCTTTATTTTTTTAGGCACAACGTCCGTTGTCAATTCGTTCCGAAACGCTGTCTTCGGATTTGTATATGCGGTTTCCCAAAATCCAATTGGCGCATTTTTGTTTCCGCGGGGAGCGCTCGTGGGTAATATGCCCCATGGTTCGTTCCGGGAGATTGAGTCGCTTAGGTTCGAGCTCGAGAATCTGAAGAAGGAAAACGATGATCTCCGCGCCGCCGCTCGCGTGGCGGCGCGCCAGGGGTTTTCTGGAATCGGCGCAGATGCGTTTTTTTATACGAACGAGCTCGGGAAAGAATCGGTGCTCATTAATAAAGGCGGGAAAGACGGCATTGAAAAAGGGGCGTTTGTAGTCGATTCCTACGCGTTGTTTGTCGGGACCGTTGCGGACGTCGGCGAGCATACGGCGCGCGTGGATGTGGCATCAAACGCGGGAAATACATTTGAAGTCGTCATTCTTCCGACCAATACCCGTGCAGTCGCGCGGGGGCTCGGCGGAGGGGTATTTATGCTCGATCTTGTTCCTATTGATATGCCGGTGAGGTCGGGCGACTTTGTCGGAATCGTTCCGAAGCGGACCGCGCCATCCGTGCATGAGGCGCTTTTTTTCGCCGAGATTGTCGGTGAGTCACAGACAAATAGCACGGTCTTTAAGGCGGTTCGCGCTGTTTCGCCGGTTCTCCCGTCCCAAGTGGGAATCGTATTTGTAATTCCATAACACATCTATGCGGCGGCGATTAATTCTTTATTGCATGATTCCGGCGGCGTTTGTCTCTGAACGCGGGGTTTTCTTTTTGGTGCCGGCCATTCCGTTTTCTACGCCGCTCACGATACCCGCGTGGTGGGTTGTAGTTTTTTTGGGAACACACCGGG
>CAYHJX010000065.1:0-4301 GCA_964357005.1 uncultured Candidatus Saccharibacteria bacterium
ATATATCAAAAGAAGCTCACGCGCAAACGCTTCCGCTTCTTCCTTGATGCGTTTTTTGGTCGTTTGCCAGAATGTTCCGCCAAGGCGGTGTTTGCGCGTGGTCTCAAATCCGATATAGGGAGTGAGGCGCTCTTTTTCGCTTACCGGGACATAGAGCGTATCTGGTTTTGCTCCCGGTCGGGGAGGAGCATACTCCACAACAAAAAAATCATCAGATTTTTTTGTTGTGGAAAGCTCGAAATTCGAAATTCGAAATTCGAAATTGTTTCGTGCTTCGGATTTCGGATTTCGAGTTTTATCTTCCGAGGCAATGCCTCGGAAGATTCCCACTCCATGATCTACATGAACAACAAATGATCCGTCGGGAAGCGATTCGATTTTTTGTGAGGGTACGCGCCGCGGTTTTGTTTTTTCCTCGCGAAACGGCCGCTCGGCAATCACCGAAATGGTATTTCCGCGGAATTCGACGATATACGGTTTTTCGGCATTTACGGGCCAGAGCTCAATAAATCCTCCGCGGACCGCAAAAATTCCTTTTCCGGTGACGTGCCCCCCGCGCTCGTATCCAAGATCGGACAAACGCCGCGTAAAAACAAATGGAGAGAGTATAAGATCGGTCTCAATGAAAAACGCATTTTCGCGCCACCATGGATGCGTGTGTACGGATTTTTTTATTGATGCGTTCTGTTCGCGAAACCACAAAGCGCCCCGCTCGAGATTTTGGGGGGTGAGAGAAACGATCAGAAGTTCATTCACGGGCGATTCCGCCACGCAAAAAGATTAGCGCGTTTTGGAATCAGTTGCAATATTATTAAAATGAATTGTAATCATTCATCGCGCGCTCCGGATTTTCTGTGGTCGCAATCTCAAGAGCTTCGAGTGTGCGATTGATAACCTTTTTTATCGTTCGCTTTTCGTCAGGCGTCCATTTCTTGAGAACCAGACGTTCCGCGGGGATATCCCGTTTCCCTCCGATGCCGATGCGAAACCGCCAAAAATCGCGGGTTTTCAAGGCGCGTATCACGGATTCCACGCCTTTATGGCCGGCTGAATGTTTTCCGAACGAAAGTTTTGCCGAGCCAAGAGGAATGTCAGCGTCATCATGAATCAAAAAAAGGTCTTTTGGTTTTATTTTGAAAAATCGGCATGCGGCAGACACCGCAGTTCCCGACTTATTCATGAATGTGTTCGGGAGGAGGATAAGGATTTTTTCTTTCCCGAGTTTCCCATCGCTTATTTCAGAATTCCACTTTTTTTCGAAGCGGAATTCATCAAAATCCCACGCCTCACGACATGCCGAAGCAATGTCCCTTCCTATATTGTGGCGCGTTCCCGCAAGCGGTTCACCCGGATTTCCGAGCCCGACAATGAATTTCATACGGTTTTTCTTGCAATTATTGTTTGTATTTCATATAATATAGCACATCTATGCCTCCAGAAGAACAAAAGCCGTCCATTCCGCCGCTTTTTTCCGGGCGCCTCCGGCGTGACGCCTGGGAAATCATCCGTATTCTCCTTATTTCCTTTGCCATTGTCGTTCCCATCCGTTATTTTATTGCGCAGCCGTTCATTGTTCGCGGCGCATCAATGGAGCCGGCATACGTTGACCGAGAGTATCTCATTATTGACGAGATTTCGTATTATTTCCGGAATCCCGAACGGGGGGAAGTTATTGTCTTCCGATATCCAAATGATCCGCGCCAATACTTCATCAAGCGAATTATCGGGCTTCCCGGGGAGCATGTTCAAATTACGGACGGGGAGATAAAAATTTATACTCCTGAACAAAAAGACGGTTTTCTCCTTCGTGAGACGTATGTCGCGGAAGAAAACCACCCGACGCGCCCATCATTGGATATTCAGCTCGGGAAAAATGAATACTATGTGCTGGGCGACAACCGCGACGAGAGTTCTGACTCGCGGCTCTGGGGGCCGCTTGGCCGGGAGTTCATTACCGGCCGCGTCCTTTTGCGCGCTTGGCCGCCGTCGCGTTTTGGCAGTATGACGGCGCCGTCCGGCGGATAACGTATTCCTATGCCCCGTAATACAACCTCGACAGAATATAATGATAAAAACTTAATTCGTATGTATATGTATATGATTTGTGAACAGAGTAAATCGTTTATACTAATATCCTTTTTCGT
The DNA here is from genome assembly GCA_964357005.1 of uncultured Candidatus Saccharibacteria bacterium. Classification (GTDB taxonomy): domain Bacteria; phylum Patescibacteriota; class Minisyncoccia; order Sungbacterales; family HO2-52-23; genus 2-01-FULL-50-25. The sequence continues at coordinate 2,145 of CAYHJX010000065.1, forward strand.
CCCGACATATTGTCGGGACAGTCGAGGTTGATATACGGGGTATGAATCGGGACACATCAGCGAAAAAGATTGAAGTTATGAAAATTGACCGGCTTCCGGAGCGGACGCGGCTTTTGGCGCGCATTGAGAAGGCGCTCGAAAATCCCGCGGAATTTTACCGATTTGAGCGGGTGGTATTTCCAATTCTTGAGCACTCGCGGGCGTATAGCGCGTTTGCGCGGGCAGGCCTTTTTGACGAGCGGATGCCGGTTCCCGTTCGATTTCGAACAGGCGAGGAATATCTCTTGAGAATTTCCGGGCTTCTGTCAGTTCTCCGCGGATACGAAGGGAACCGGATGAGCGATCTGCCGCACCCCATCAAGTGCTACATGGAGGAAGAGGTGTTTTATACTCCCGCTCACAAAAAAGATGAAGTTGTTGAACACCGCGAGTGGGCGATTTCGATGATTGGCGACGAAGGACCTGTTGCGGAAGCGGAAATCATTCAGATATTCTCAAAAGCATTCGAGAAGATCGGGCTCGGCGACAAAGTGCAGTTTTCCATAAACGCAATCGGATGCGGGTCATGCCGGAATAATTTTCGTTCGTCTCTCGCGTCGTTTCTGCGGAGCCGCGCGGTCCGCATGTGCCGGCAGTGTCGGAAAGACGTCCGCGCGTCGAACGTCAAAGTTCTTTCGTGCAAGGGGGAGGAATGCAGGCGGATTCTTGAGCAGGCGCCGCAAGTGCTTGACTTTCTTTGCGAACTATGCAAAAAACACTTACGGGGAATCCTTGAGTTTCTTGAGGAATCAAAAATTCCCTATTCGTTGGATCACTCGCTGTTTTTGGAAGGACTCTGGTATGATACGATCATATTTCAATTCACGTATCGGGCGCCTTCCGAAAAGGAGGGGAGTGAGCCGGCGGTGGTGCGCATTGCAGAAGGCGGGCGCATGATGCGGGCGGGCGAGGCGGCATACGGGAAACGGCTTGACGCTGCCGGAGGCGCAGTCCTCATGGATCGGCTTGAGCAGATTTTGATTGATAAAGGGAAGCTCGGCATCGGGCAGAAAAAAATCGACGTATTTTTTGTTCACCTGTCTGACGCCGCGAAAAAAAAGAGTTTACCTCTTTTAGAGGAGCTCCGCCAAGGCGGAGTCTCTGTTGAAGAGTCGCTCGGAAAGGATTCGATAAAGTCGCAATTAAAAATCGCTGAGCGGGTTGAGGCGCGGGTTGCGCTTATCCTCGGCCAGAAAGAGGCGATTGATGGAACGATAATTGTCCGCGAAATGGAATCGGGAATTCAGGAAACAATCCCGCAGGAAAAATTTATTGAGTTTTTGAAGAAGAAGTTAAAGAAATAACCACTACGAATGTACGAATAGGCACGAACATACGAATCGCACCAGTATTCATTCGTAATTTCGTATTGATTCGTACCTTCGTAGTTATTATGCCAGATTGCATTTTTTGTAAAATTGCAGACGGGAGCATACCGTCCGAGACCGTCTATGCGGACGATACTGTTCGGGCGTTCAAAGACATTCATCCCAAAGCGCCGGTCCATATCCTTGTGATTCCCAAGGAGCACGTGGTCTCCATCGCGCATCTTGAGGAAAATCACGCGGCCGTGATTCAAAATATGATCTACACGGCAAAGCGCATTGCGCGCGACATGAATCTCCGCGGCTATAAACTGGTCTTTAATGTCGGCCGCGAAGGCGGGCAGGTCATTGATCATCTGCATCTCCATTTGTTGGGCGGATGGAAGGATGCTGCAGACACGACTCGCGTATCCGTATAACATAGTTCTATGGTTGACGTACGAAGAAAAGATAACGAAACGGTTGGGGCGCTCTTAAGGCGCTTTACCCGCCGCGTTCAGCAGTCCGGCGTTTTGATCGGCGCGCGGAAGTTGAAATCATATAAATCAAAGCCGACGAAGCGGGCCCGGCGGGAGCGGGCGCTTCGGCGGAAGATAAAGGAGATTGAGCGGATTCGCCTTGAAAAGCTCGGCAAGGCGCCGCAGGAGAAGAAACGATAAAGTTTTTCCGTTTTGTTGTGCGCCGCGCCATGCGCGGCGTTTTCCATTATGGGTCCCGTTAGAAGCTGCGGCTGTCTATAGTTGTAAGATTTAATCGCGTTGTTCACAGTTCCTGCGGGTAGAAGTAGTTGGTT
>CAYHJX010000066.1:0-4011 GCA_964357005.1 uncultured Candidatus Saccharibacteria bacterium
CGAAAACGCAGTGATGAGGAATCTCCGACAGCGTATCGAGTCCTTGGGTATGGAGGATAAGATTTTCTCCGTCCTTGTTCCTGTTGAGAAAAAAATACGGATAAAAAACGGCAAACGCCGCATTGTCGAGGAAAAAATCTATCCCGGCTACGTGCTCGTTGAAATGGTTGTTACGGACGACTCGTGGTACGTTGTCCGAAATACGCCAAGAGTCACCGGATTCGTCGGCGCAGGAACAACGCCGACCCCCCTTGAAAAAGAGGAAATTGAAATGCTCCTGAAGCGGATGGGCCAAGAGGAGCCGAAATTCAAGATTGAAGTAAATGTCGGAGATCCGGTAAAAATCACGGACGGTCCCTTCAAAGATTTTGATGGAAAGGTGTCGGAAATTGATCAGGAACGCGGCAAATTGAAAGTTCTTGTGAACGTCTTCGGCCGCGATACACCTGTAGAATTGGATTCATTACAGATTAAGAAACTGTAGACACACGAATCAATTTGCGAATGTTTGCGAATGTTTGCGAATGATATGCGAATACTATGGTCGACATTATTGACAAAGAACTTTCGTATAAGATTGTCGGTATTGCATACAAAATTCACAACTCACTTGGTCCGATCTATAGTGAGAAACAATATCAAGATGTGTTTGAGGAGGCGCTAGGGTCAGGGGAACTATCAAACGAACGAGAAAAGGATTTATATTTCAAAATCGGAAACAGTAAAATCAAAGGTAACAGGCCGGACTTTATCATAGAAAATAAAATCGTTGTTGACTTAAAAGTGAAAAGATATATCACACGAGAGGACTTCCGACAAATGCTCCGGTACCTAAAATCCGGCGGATACAAACTAGGATTAATCATTAACTTCGGAACGCCAAAAGTAACAATTAAACGCGTAATAAATTCTGGGGCTCGCCCGTAATTCGTGATTCGTATACAATTCGCATATATTCGCGTAACCATTCGCATGAAATATCCATGGCAAAAAAGATAAAAATTATCCTCAAACTCCAGCTTCCGGCGGGAGCGGCAACCCCGGCCCCGCCCGTGGGGACTGCGCTCGGCCCTCACGGCATCAATATCGGCGATTTTGTAAAGAAGTATAACGAGGCGACTGGAAAAATGCAGGGCGAAATCGTGCCGGTTGAGGTCACGATCTATGAAGACCGGAGTTTTAATTTTAAGCTAAAGACACCGCCCGCATCTGACATGCTTCGCAAGGCCGCGGGGGTTGAAAAAGGATCGGGAGAGCCGAATAAAACAAAAGTTGGGAAAGTATCAAAAGCGGATATCAGAAAAATCGCCGAACGGAAAATGGAAGATTTGAACGCGGAATCAATTGAGGCGGCGGAAAAAATTGTCGAGGGGACGGCGAGAAGCATGGGGATTGAAGTTCGGTAATACTGTTTCTTGACACGATTCGCTCGCTCCAGCGGCGAGCTCACTAAAGGTCGATCCGATTTTCCGCTTTGCGGAACCGAGCAAATCGGATCTCCCATTGTCTCGAAACAGTATTACGCTCATCGGAAAAATTTCCTGAGGTAAATCCGCCCAAGGGCGGATTTTGGATTATGTGAGCTTCTCAAGAAGCGCGTCTATCGCGCGGTATAAATCTTCCTCTGCTCCGCTATTATCTATTTTCTCATTCGCAATGCGGAGGACGTAATCAATTTGCTGGCCGCCCCGGTCGGTTGATGCAAGCTCACGTTCCTCCTGCTCTTTAAACGCCTCGAACGTAACGCCGTCGCCGATCCTGCCGCGTGAGCGCGCGCGCTCAAAGCGAACAGCAAACGGCGCGTCCACGACCCAGAGCGTTGCCCCGCTTTGTTGCAATGCGCGGGCCTCCTCGGGCCGATGAATCGAAGTTACAACGACAGTCCGGCAACTCGATTTTTTTATCTTCTCCAATAACCGTTCGGTAAGATACGTATCGCCAAAACGAGACCGAACCTCGATCGCAACATCGTGCATGAGATCGCGCATTGGTTCATTGCCGCGCTCACGGATAATTTCCCGGAGTTCGTCCGAAAGAGAAAAATGGCAAAACCCTTTCCTTTCAAGATACCTTGCCGCAGTATCTTTCCCTGACGCAAGCGTCCCCGCAATTGCTACGATTAACTGCTTTTCCACAAAATATAGAATACCGTATTTCCCTCTGGTCTGCAAAATTTACACGCCGTAGACAAGCATGGTATAGTGTTTTTGCTATGCATCCCGTTAGAAATCCTGCTTTGGCATGACATTGATTTTAACGGGAACAATAGAGAGCTGTAATGTATGGATACGATTATACATTAAATTTCTAATGGGATGGAAAAACGTGGCGCGCTTCCCCAGCAAGCCATCATCGAAATGATTAAAACAGGGGCTATTGTAAACGGCATTGTGGAACATGCCCAGCCCGCGAGTTTGGATTTGACGCTCTCGGACGAAATATACCGTGTCCAGTCAATTTTTCTCCCGCGTCCGGAAGAATCAGTTCGAAACGCCATGGCAACGGTTCTGCCGGAGCGTTTCGATATCCGAACGCCTCTGGAAACCGGTGTTATATACCTTACGCGTCTTAGCGAGCGCTTGCGCCTTCCTAAAGATGTTTACGCCTACTCAAACCCGAAATCATCAACCGGCCGCATTGATATCCATATCCGAATGCTTGCAGACGGCATAGTGAGCTTTGATTCTGTCGGCGCGCGCGGATATGAAGGAGAACTCTGGGCGCTCATCACCCCGGGATCGTTTCGCATAAAAGTAAATCCGGGCGACTCGCTTCTTCAAATGCGGTTTTTTAATAAAGATACCCGCTTCGCAAACGAGGAAGAACTCAAAAGAGTATACGAAGAGACATCACTTATATTCATAAACGAGAAACCGGTCTCCTATAGTGAGCTAAGGAGCCAGAGCGGCGACGGCACGCTCACGCTCACCATAAATCTCGATCTTGACGTTGTGGGGTACCGCTCGGAAGGAAGCCAACACGTCCTTGATTTCTCAAAACGGGAGTCCCACGATTCCGATGATTTTTTCCAGCCGATCCGCCGTCCCAAAAACGACCTCTTAACTCTTCGTAAGGGGGATTTTTATATTCTTTCGACAAAAGAGGCGCTCCGCGTTCCACCCGAATTTGCAGCTGAAGTGAAAGCGATTGACGTCCGTTCCGGTGACTATCGCGCGCACTACGCGGGATTTTTCGATCCGGGATGGGGGTATGGACCCGACGGAACCCTCAACGGAGCGCCCGCGGTCCTTGAAGTACGCTCATTTGAAGACAACATCGTGGTCCGTGACGGCCAACCAATTTGTAAAATCGTCTACGAACGAATGACGGAAATCCCGACCAAGGTCTATGGCGCAACAGGATCCCACTATCTCCACCAAAAAGGAATAAAACTTTCGAAACATTTCAAATAGCTCATATGGAAAGCGGGAAAGGAAAGATATTCGTCATCGAAGGTCCTGATGGGAGTGGGAAAAAAACACAAGCAACACTTCTCAAAGAGTATCTCGTTTCGCGGGGGATCCAGACAGAACTCATTTCCTTTCCCCAATATGGGAAAAAATCAGCGGGACCCGTGGAAGAATACCTAAACGGCACATATGGAGATGCAAAAGACCTCAATCCTTACGCGTCAGCGGTTATTTTTGCGATTGACCGCTTTGACGCATCATACAAAATTCGCTCTCTTCTTGAGAATGGCACAATCGTAATTCTTGACCGCTATACGGATTCAAATGCCGCACATCAAGGCGGCAAGTTTCAAGATCTTGACAAACGCGAGAAATTTCTTGAGTGGCTCTACACCCTCGAATACACAATCTTTGATCTCCCGAAGCCCGATCAAACCATCATTCTTTATGTCCCCGCCGCAACCGGCCAAATGCTTGCGCTCCAAAAAGAGAAGCGTGCGTATATAAAATAAGTCAAAAAACTAGAAGGGCATGAATTAAGCCTCTCTCATATCACGAATGCAGAACCTGCGTATCTCTTGCTCTCAAGAAAGTACAACGA
>CAYHJX010000067.1:0-3909 GCA_964357005.1 uncultured Candidatus Saccharibacteria bacterium
ATTGGCGGCATTCTCTCCGGAGTGGTTGAAGCAGGCGCAAATTCGGTATCACAGCTCTCTTTCGCCGTAGATGATCCGACTTCTCTTGAAAACGAAGCGCGCGCCGAGGCCATCCAAAAAGCTCGCGAAAAGGCAGAGGCAATAGCAAGGGCAGGGAATTTTTCCATCGGACGCCTTCTTTCGATAGATGAAGGCGGCTATTATCCGCCAATGCCCTACCGCACGATGAAAGCAGAAGCGGTCGGCATGGGCGGAGACATGGCGTCTCCCGCCATTGAGCCGGGTTCCCAGGAAATTAGCATAACCGTGACACTCCGCTACGAAATTGATTAATGGACGGTGCCGCCCCGCATTATGCGGGGCGGCTTTTCTATTCAAACGAACACGCACATGAAAAATATTTTTGCCGTTATTCTCTCGGTCGTCCTTCTGGTAAGCTCCGGCGTTTTTTTCTTTCTCGATACGATTGAAACCGGATTTCGGCGGATCATTTCCGGCACCATTGAGCCAAAACCGTTTGACGCGAAAGAGTTTGTCGAAACAGTCGCAAAAGAAGTTTTCACCCCGCCCCCGCTTAAAAAATTTGTCAAGGAGTCGACCGTAACTCTTTCCAAAGAAAAAATTATTCAAGAGACCAATAGGGAACGCGGGAAAGAAAATCTTCCTCTCTTGTCGGAAAATACATTTCTTGCACAAGCAGCAGAAAAAAAACTGACGGATATGATTGCGCAAAACTATTTTGCGCATGTATCGCCGGCGGGTCTAGGCGCCGGCGATTGGGTAGAAAGGGAAACGTATAAGTATATTCTTGTCGGAGAAAATCTTGCGATGGGGGATTTTATAAGTGAGGTAGATTTGGTTACCGCATGGATGGAAAGTCCGGGGCACCGCGCAAATATTATGAATCAGAAATACCGCGATATCGGTATTGCTGTTCGGCGCGGCATTATCGAAGGGAGGACCGCACTTATTGCGGTTCAGTTGTTCGGCACCCCGGTGTCCATTTGTCCTGAACCTGATATCGATATACGAACTGCAGCCGATGCGCTCGACGAGCAGCTTACATCACTGCGAAGTCGTCTTGAGAAAATGAAGCTGGAAATCGATGCCACGAAAAATTCTGGTGACAAGCAAAAATATAATGCGCTGGTTGACGAGTATAACGAGTTTGCATCCCGCTATAACGGCATTCTCGAAGAGACAAAAAAGCTGATCGAGCTTTATAACGAGGGCGTGCGGGCGTTTAACGCGTGCGCATTAAACATATAATGGCAACGGGAGAGAATTGAGAATCCCGATAGAATTCAAAGAATACGGCTTGTAACCTTTTACCCCGCACCGGAAAGCCCCAAGCTTCAGCTTGGGGATGGAGGTGCCAAGCCGAGGACTTTCGGTGCGGGATTTCGCTCCGCACCGAAGAGGGAGATGCCGCCAACTCCGTTGGCGGAGCTTCACTCTGCGAATAGAACTATCCCCGGCCTTTGGCCGGGGATAGTGCATACGCTGATTACGCAAGTTTTTCTTTTCTTCGAGCAAACCGTGAGGCAACCGCGATTGTTCCTACGGTAAGGAATATCACGAAAAGCATAAGAAGAAAGAGTCCGAGGCCCGGAGGAAGTCCGCCGCCTCCGAATGCGAGGAAGGAAAGAAATGACGGCCGTTTTTCTTCTGTCGTTGTCGCTTCACCTGTATCTGATTTGGCAAGCTCAACATCACTTGGTTTTACATAGCCCAATTCACGGCATACTGCGTCATAGTCAGGTTCTGTTTTAGCCGCGACTTCCACTTTTGGTTTTGGCGCGGGCGTTACAGCTGATTGAACAGCAACGACATCAACATAGCATTGCGCCGATGCAGTGCGTCCCGTTGCGTCGGTTGCCGCAATCACGGCTGTTTTTCGTCCGAGTGTTGTAAATGTGACGGTATACTGGCTGCCGGTTCCGGAAATATCACCGCTCCAGCGGTATGTAATCGGATGTACGCCGCCCACTGACGTTGCACTGAATGTCACCGAGCGCCCGGTCTGGACAGTTGTTCCTGTGCTCGGAGAACACGCAACCCCAAACCCGCTTACAGCCGGAAGGACTGTGGGGATTTGAACGCTGACAGACACGGTATCTGATTGAGAGCCGTATGAGTTCGTGCATGTCATCGTATAGGTGCTCGTTTGCTGGGGATAATATATTTCTGAACCGGAAAGATTCTTTGATCCGCTCCATGCGCCGTTTGCATAGCAATAGGACGCATTCGAGGAAGTCCAGTAGACCGTGACCACTTGTCCTGCGGTGACAACCGAAGGCGCGATACTCACATCAACTGTTGGCGGATATCCTGACGGATATACCGGGTATCCAGCGACCTGGTATGGAGAATAGTATACCGATGTCGGAACCGTTGTCGGCGGTATTACCGGCGCCGGCGGCTCGGTTACCGTGACTGTTGCCTTTGATGTTGCAGATCCGCCGGGACCGCTACAGGTAATTGCGTACTCGGTTGTAGCAGATGGAAATACGTTTTCTGAACCGCTCGTGTAGCGGACCCCGGACCATCCGCCCGAAGCAGTACACTGGTCTGCATTTGATGACGCCCACGAAAGCGCGGCTGAATCACCACGCTTGATGGACGACGGATTAACGGTAAATGTCACAGTCGGAGGCGACGCATACACCGGAGACGAATAGTAGGTCGGTGAAGAGTAGTACGTTGGCGAAGAGTAATACGTTGGTGACGAATAGTACACTGGCGAAGAGTAGTATATTGGTTCTGGAACATAGTAATAATCATAGCCGTATCCGTAATCATCATACGCAACGTCAACGACAACGTCATAGTCGTAATATCCGCTGTCGTATCCGTAATCATAGCCGTCATAATATCCGTAATCGCCGTAATAATCGTAATATTCGGCAAAAGCAATTCCGGTAAAACCAAAAACTCCCGAAAGAATGATAATCCCGGCAAAAAATAAAAATGGCTTATATATGGTACATTTCATAGCTGTTTTTGCTATTAGATGTATTCGCATACATATTGTATCATTTTAAATCTAATTTGTCAAATATTCTTGAAAAAATTTCTGATTTCGGGTACTATCGGAAAGTATGCCCCATATAGAGATTGCGGCAGAACCAATAGCGTTTCTCTTCGGGATTCCGATCACAAATACGCTTCTCATGAGTACGATTGCAGTGGCGGCTCTCGCGCTTCTTGCGTTCCTATTCCTGCGCCAAACTTCCCTCATTCCGACCCCGATACAAAACGCCTTTGAGATGCTTGTCGAGATGGTTCTCGGAATGATGGAGGGGGTTTTCGGAAGCCGGGAACGCGCAGAACAATTTTTTCCTGTCATCGCAACCATCTTTTTTTTCGTGCTCGCGTCAAACTGGCTTGGCATATTGCCCGGTATCGGATCTATCGGTTTTTATGAATTTGCGAACAGCGAAACGACATTTATTCCGCTGTTCCGGTCGGCGGCGAGCGATATTAACTTCACGCTTGCGCTCGCAATCATTGCGGTATTCTCCGTCCATACGTTCGGGGTTGCCGCAATCGGCGTCTCGAGCCACATATCAAAATTTATCTCATTTCGAGGCCCGATTGAATTTTTTGTGGGGATCCTTGAATTAATCTCAGAAATTGCTAAAATGGTATCGTTTTCGTTCCGGCTGTTCGGGAATGTATTTGCCGGGGAAGTGCTTTTGGTTATTACCGGATTTCTCATCCCGTATGCAGTTCCCGTACCGTTTTTGATGCTTGAACTTTTTGTCGGATTTATTCAGGCGCTCGTATTTGCAATGCTTACCATGGTCTTTACGAGCATTGCCGTGAGCCATCATTAACACAATAAGCACCAAATCACAAGCACCAAGCAACAAACTATTTTGTAATTTGGGATTTGTAATTTGGAAT
>CAYHJX010000068.1:0-3860 GCA_964357005.1 uncultured Candidatus Saccharibacteria bacterium
AGGCTGTAACGGCCAATGGTTTTGGTTTTACCGGCCCTGCCGATAACTCATCACGCGGGGTCTTTGATTATCCGCCTCTCGCAAGTCTCACTCGAGCGGGACGCATCACCTTTTCCCGAAACACAAATCCTTTCTGGACAACATCTGCAATCGTTCCCGGCGGATGCTCCGCTTCTATTTCCCCAATTGATTCGTGACGCGCCGGATCAAAGGCGTCTCCGGGTTTTACATGAATCTCCTCAATGCCGCGCTTTCGCAACACATCTTCAAACTGCGAACGGATGAGTATAATCCCTTTTTCAATCTCTTTCGGGATCCCGTGGGATAGCGCAAGGTCAAAACTATCAAGTACTGGTAAAAACTCTTCAACGATCGAAGCGGTCACAAATCGCGCCATATCTTCAAACCGCTTTCCCTCATCTTTTTTGTAATTAATGTAATCCGCTTTTGCCCTTTGCCATCCCTCAAGGTATTCTTTTCGCTCTGTTTCGCAGGATATGAGGCGCTCCTTTAGCTTCTTCACGGCGCCACCAGTGTCTACTTCCTCTTCGGCAACAATTTCTATAGCATCATCGGTATTTCCCTTTTCTTTTTCGCCATCCATATTATTCGTCTGGAATTACTTGTATACGCCGCACGACCGCTTTATGTTTTGCGTAATCGGTCCGCTTCGGTCCGACAAGAGTAAAAAATCCGTCAAATCCTTTTGGGTGGTGCCAGCGCGAAACAACCATCGAGTATGAGGAATATCCGAGCGGATTCTCGTCGCCGATAAAAATTTCATCTTCGCCGCTGACGAACTTTTCGACGAAATCCTGAAGCCCTTTGTTCAAACGATCAACGAGTCCGCTGAATTCTCTGACGTTTTTCGGATCTTCAAATTCGGGCTCGCCGGCAACTTCGGAAAACCCCGTCTCGTACATGAAATCTTTGTCGCGGAGCGCAACTGCGGCAAATACGCCGCCAATGCGGGAGAGTCCCCTCCCGAACTCCTGCAAAAATTCATCCTCCTCCCGAACGTCAAATATCCGCCGAAGAAGAGATGATTCGGACGAACCAAGGGGCTCATCATCCTCCAAAAGATAATCAACAAAAAAACGATATCCTTTGTCCGTAGGAATACGCCCGGCAGACGTATGCGGCTGTTCGAGAAATCCGAGCTCGCACAATTCCAAAAGCTCGTTTCGGATTGTTGCCGGACTCACATCAAGATGGGTCCTCCGCAAAAGCTCAAGGGAACCAACGGGATGGGCTGTTTTCGTATATTCACGAATAAGCGCATCAAGAATCCGCTCCTTTCTCCTATCAAGGATATCCGGTTTTTGGCGCGTCATGATTTCCAGTATAGGGGTTAGCACTCAGATGTCAAGAGTGCTAAACGCTCGTGTTTTATATATTTGAGACACGCCTCGCTCACTCCGGCGGTTCGCTCGCTAAAGGGTCGGACAAAATACTTTCGCTATACGAAAGTCCAAGCTATTTTATCCTCCCATTGTCTCAAATACATAAACACTCGCTAGATGAATGGGAAAATGTAACGCATTCCAAACAACTTCACTCTCCCATTGTCTCAAAAACAAAGAAGCTCGCTAGAGAATAGATACGTCAAACAATTTTGTCCTCTCATTGCCTCAAGCGCATAAAAACCCACTTAAAAAAACACAATCCTTGATGGAATCACACAAATGTGGCATACTGGCAAAAGCACAAAAACGGAGGAATCTCATGCGATTCCGAATCGATTTTCGGGCTGATCCTGAAGCAAAGAAAAACCTTATTCACCATTTCGAGCCCCTCCGGGGAATCACAATAATTTCAACTCACGACGGCGCCCATATTGATGTTGGGGAAGATCGTCAATATGCAGCGCTTCTCATAGACATATATACCGCTTCGACATGGCCCGGGGTCCGCACAACGCAGATTACGCTCGAAAACAAAGAATAGATATGTGCGAGCATACTGATAATCACCGGTGGTATGCAATAGTAACGCGAGATCCTGAAATATTACAGCGGCTTCAATGGTGTGTATTTCCCGGCCAAGTTCTTTCTCGGGAAAATGTGACAGATCTTTTCGGGATGCAAGGGATAGCAATCGAGCTTCTTGTCACGCCGGACGAAGATTACGACGCGAAAGTGACTCTTGATGCGTTTTATGCCATGGGCGCACGAGTACTCTGTGCGCTTCCCAAACGAAAGCGGCCTCCAGAAGATAACACGAAACCCGGCATTTAGCTGGGCTTCTTTATGTCTCTATACCTTATAACTTATACCTATCTTGTATACCCTCAAAACCTCACTTTCACCGGCTCTTTTGCCGCTTCTTCCTCAAGATCGAAAAATTCTCGCTTTGAGAATCCGAGGATTCCCACAAATACGTTTGTCGGGAACATCTGAATTGCATTGTTGAAATCAAGAACCGTGCCGTTATAAAACCGCCGCGCGGATTGAATTTTATTTTCCGTATCAGCGAGTTCCCGCTGGAGGTCGAGGAAGTTCGCATTCGCTTTGAGATCCGGATATGCCTCTGCAACCGCAAAAAGGGTCTTCAGGGTATTCGTGAGCATGTTCTCGGCTTGTGCGTGCTCTTCCGGCGTACGCGCACCCATGGCGAGAGACCGCGCTTTTGTTACGTTTTCAAAAACGCCTTTTTCGTGCGCGGCGTACCCTTTTACGGTCTCCATGACATTCGGAATCAAATCGTATCGCCGCTTCATCTGAACCTCGATATCAGACCACGCCTCATCCACCCGATTTCGCTTACGGATAAGCGAGTTGTAGATGCCGATGAAGGCGACTATAAGAATAATCGCTATTCCGAGAATGATATATAACGGATTCATAGAAAAAAATCAATTATAATAGACAATCCTATTATATGCGGACTCACGGCACAAGGCAACTATGATGCGCTATACCCCAACTCCGCAATTGCCTTTACTATCGCGCCTTTTGATGTTTTTGCGGGATCAAACTCAAATACGCCTTTCTTTCCTTCATAGTCGACATTCGCGGACGAAACACCGTCCATTTGTGTTGTAAGCATTTGAATCCCAACCGCGCAGGATCCACAATGCATCCCGTCAATTTTTAGTTCAATCTTCTCCATAGTATAGAATCACATTAATAACTTAAAACTAATTATAGCGCAGATAGGATGCATTGTGGAAGGAAAGGGTCGGAAAACCATCCATACGGTTTTCCGTGTCGGAAGGATTCGGAAACCGAGGGGTTGAAGTTCGCTGAACTTCAACGGGTATTTTAGCGAGCCGAGCGAAGCTCGTGCGAGCGTTAAGAAATACCCGGGGAATTCGCTGCCGGAAGCGAATTCCGAGGAAGCATGTGCGAGGTAACAAGCACATGCGGAAACAATGCATTCCTTCTATTTTTAGTTCAATCTTCTCCATATTTTTATTTTTTAGTTTTTAATTCTGCTTTTTCAAGAGGCGGAGTGTAGCGCTTCAGCAAAAGCGAATTAGTGACAACCGATACCGAGCTAAATGCCATGGCAAACCCGGCAATTTCTGGACGGAGCGTCGCCTGCGAGAGATTATAGAAAATCTGCCCGGGCGTACCAAAATTTCTCTGGATCGAAAGTACCCATCCCGCGGCTTTCCCGAAGCTAACCTGCGTAATTAAAAGATGTGCGCCTGCGGCAATGGGAATCGCAAGGACGTTATAGATAAACGCCCAGAAAAGATTTTGCCAGATTTTCACAATTGTCTTTTTCGAGAGCTGAATCGCATTTGCAACGTCCCGCAAATCGTCTTTTACCAAGATAATCTCGCCCGTTGCGATTGCAACGTCAGTCCCCGAGCCGATTGCAATCCCGACATCGGATTGCGCGAGCGCGGGCGA
>CAYHJX010000069.1:0-3836 GCA_964357005.1 uncultured Candidatus Saccharibacteria bacterium
CTCACGATAAAATCAATGCCTCTTTTTTTAAGCGGCCGCGCCGCCGCTTCCGCCTGCTTTCTGCCGCGCGGCGTCAGCGGATAATGCGCATGCGGGTCATAGGAAGAAACGCCTCCGGTGTTTGTTTCTGACTCGCCGTGCCGCAGAATGATATATTGGTTTCGTGGAGGTTTTGCTTTTTTACTGAACTCTTCGCGGGAGCCAATCACATGAATTTTTTTGCATGTCCCGCATTCCCAAACCGGTATCGGCGTTCCCCAAAAGCGCGAGCGGGACAGATTCCAGTCAGGCGCCGTCTCAAGGCCGTTCCCAAATCGCCCGTCTCGAAGATACTCCGGATGCCAATCAATCTTTTTATTCAGCAGAAGCATGCCCGCTTTTATTTTCTGGATGTTCAAAAACCATGCGGGCTCTACCTTATATATAAGCGGCGTCTCGCACCGCCAGCAGATGGGATAGCGATGAACGATTCTCTCAACGTTCCAGAGCACCCGTTCCTTTTTCAGACGCTCAATGACCGCCGGATTTGCTTCGGCGGCGGTCTTACCCTTGAGAAACGAGAGGGGTTCGTATGAATCGCTGAAGTGTCCTGTGTCGTCAAGCGTCTGAAGAAGCGGAAGATGCTCTTTTTTTCCGAGCATAAAGTCCTCCTCGCCGAACGCGGGCGCAATATGGACAAGCCCGGTTCCTTCCGCTGTATCAACAAAATCCGCGCCCACGGTCCGATACGCTTTTGCGTCATCTGTGAGTCGGATAAATGACTTGTATTTTTTTCCAACAAGCGCTGATCCTTTTACTTTCTCGAGAATGTCCGGTTTTTCTCCTGCCGGGGCAGGCGGCGGAACCGCAGCCCACACAACTTCTTTTCCAACACGGTATTTTGTATATTCGATTTTTGGGTTTACCGCGATCCCCGAATTCCCCGGCAGTGTCCACGGAGTCGTTGTCCAAATTAAAAGATATTCATTTTCTGTTCCTTCAACTTTGAATTTCACATACACCGAATCATCTTCTTGATCCCGATAGGAATTGTCCATTGCAATTTCAAAATTCGACAAAGCGGTTTCGCACCGCGGACAAAAAAGCGCAGTGCGGGAGTCCTTGTAAATAAGTCCTTTTTTGAAAAGCGTTTTAAACGCCCACCACACGGATTCCATGTAGGTAAGGTCCATTGTCGCGTATGAGCTTTCGAAGTCCACAAAGCGGCCGATTCTCTTTACGGTTTTGCGCCATTCATTGACGTATGTGAGTACTTTCGAGCGCGCGGTTTCGTTGAATTTCTGTATGCCGAACTTCTCGATTGACTTCCTCCCCGAAAGACCAAGTTCCGCCTCGACGATATTCTCGATGGGAAGTCCATGACAATCCCATCCCCACCTGCGCGGGACATAATATCCTTTCATTGCCCAATAGCGCGGGACAACGTCTTTTACCGTGCTCGAGAGGATGTGACCGTAATGCGGAAGACCTGTTGCAAAGGGCGGCCCGTCGTAAAAGACAAACCGTTTCTTCCCTTTTCTTTGTTCAACGCTTCGCTCAAAAATCTTATTGTCCTCCCAGAACTTTACAATGTCCTCCTCCATTTCCGGCAGAGTTTTTTTCTTCTCTTTTGATTCCATGGGCATTATTCTACGTTTTTTCTTCGAAAAAATCAAAACATCATCGCGATCTGAAGGGAAAATCCAAACATTAACATTCCTACTACGATCGTATGTTAAATGTTAATGTTTAGCTCCTGTCTTCGAACAAAAACCGCACTGGCAAATCGAGTGTAGCTCGACAAACGCAGGCGGCCTATTTCAGATTCACCTACTTTTCTTTTTCTTCGGAACTTTTGTAAGACCCAGAAGCGGAAGAAGAATCTCGCGCCAATTCTCAAGCGATCCCTGAACACCGTTGATTTCCAAGGACTCACTATCGTAGAAGATTTCAATCTTCTCATCGCAACAACCACATTTCACAAGGTAACGCTGACAAAGAACTTTCCGCCCCCTCCGACGTTCCTTTCTGTGCCATACCCGGATGAGCGGATATCCTTTTGTGTCTGCCGCGTGAACATTCGTCCGTCTCTGAAGAGGAATCACTCCTGCCATACGAACCTCCTCCTTTGAACTGCACAAAGCGTATCTTTTTATAAACCCACTGTCAACGCATCACATCTTTTCCGGCGCGGAAATTCCCATGAGATTCAATGTGTTTTGCAAAACGATTTGAGCTACTCGGACAAGAGTAAGGCGCGCTTCCATAAGATCTTTATCTTCTCCTATGATACGTTCCTTTTCATAAAAATTATGGAATGCGCGCGAAAGCTCGTATGCATAACGGGGCAAGCGATGAACATGATGGTCTTCTGAAATGTCTTCAATAACGTCCTCAAACTGAATCATTTGTTTTATCAGGGAAAACTCATGCGGGGATTGTAATGCGTCCAGATTTTTTGCTTCGGTGAAGGGACCCACTCCTGCTTTTTCAAACACCGAGCACATCCGCGCATGCGCATACTGGACGTAGTAGACCGGATTTTTCACGGAGCGCTCTTTGGCAAGGTCTAAATCAAAATCCATATGCGTATCGGGCGAGCGTTCAAGAAAAAAGTAGCGCGCGGCATCAACGCCGACATCCTCCAAAAGCTCGTCAAGCGTTACAAACTCTCCTGTCCGCTTCCCCATGCGAACCTCCTTTCCTCCGCGAACGAGCCGCACAAGCTGCATGACGATAATATGGAGCCGTTCAGGTTGAATGGTAAAAAACTTTGTTACCGACTCCTTTACATAAGAAATTTCCGCATGGTGGTCTGCTCCGACAATAGTAATTGCCTTGTCAAATTTCCGCTCAACAAACTTATTCCTGTGATAGACGAGATCGGAAAGCAGATAGGTGGGTTCTCCGTTTGATTTTACAAGCACCCGGTCTCCAAGCCATACGGCGCCATCCCGTGTCTCAAGCAGATTTTTCCCCTCCAAAAATTTGAGCGTATCCTCAATCGCGCCTGATGTCCGCAATTCTTCGTTCTCGGAAAACCACGAATCAAATTCAATGCGGGCATTTGAAAGAGATGTTTTAATTTCATCAAGAAGAATTTTTGCCGCCTCGTCCGCGCTTTTTCCAACGAGATTTTTAATGTAGCCGCCTTTATAATACTCTTCCTTATCGGGAATTTTTCCTTCCGCGGCCTCGATTGATTCTCCCAACAACCGAATTTGATTCCCAACATCGTTTATGTAATATTCGCGCGTAACGTCATACCCCGCTTTTTCCAAAACATTCGAAAGACAATCGCCGTAAAATCCGCCTCTGCCGTTTGCCATGGTGAGAGGCCCGGTCGGATTTGCAGACACAAATTCAACCAAAATGTTTTCTTTCTTGTTGGGCCCGCTTCCGTAGGAAGCGCCTTTTATAAGAACCTCCGCGACTGCTCGGCGCAAAAAATCCTCTGAAAGAGAAAAATTAATGAACCCCGGAGGAACTACTATTACGCTCTTAAATAAATCTGTTTCGCTTTTCAGGTATTCGGAAAGACGTTGCGCATAGTCATTAGGTTGAGCACCTTTCTCAAGCCAAAGCACATCGCCGGTATGAATTCTATCCGTGGCCCCCGGGGAACGGAATCGACTAACCCTTTCCTCTGTTTGTTTTGCAAGAGTGCGCGCAATGGCAAAAGCCACATTTGTCGAGTAATCTCCGTGCTCTAAATTTTCCGGAACTTCAACGACAAAATCCGGCAAAGAGTTACCCGGGGATAACTTTTGAAAAGCTAATTCTACTCGTTTTCTGATTTCTTCTCTTATCACAGTATACTCACTCTATCAAACTATCAGACAAAAATGAAACAAAAA
>CAYHJX010000070.1:0-663 GCA_964357005.1 uncultured Candidatus Saccharibacteria bacterium
TGAACATCAACGGGTTGAAACAAGAATCCCGCGCGCATTCCACACACCTCTCGGTATATCCACGACTCGGGGAGGCTATTGTTGCCAACGATTTCCCGACACTCCAAACGATAGCGGAGGGTTTTATGGGGCAATATGCTCTCGGATTCGTCACCGTCACCGACGCGCAAGGCACCGTACTCATTCGTGCGCACGCGCTATCAAGACTCAATGATTCTCTCTCGGGAGAGCGCGCATTTGAGAAGGCGCTTATCGGGTCGGCATTCGTCACCGTTGAAAGCTCTCCGGTAGAGAAGCTCTCTATCCGTGCGGGCGCACCTGTAACGCATAAGGGCAAGATTATCGGTGCTGTCATCGCTGGCTATCCGCTTGATAATGCTCTTGTGGATAGCATCAAGCGTGTTACGGGACTTGAGATGTTTGTGTATGAGAACGATACGTCTGTCGCGGCGACCGCGTTTGCTCTCGACGGGCGCACACGCCTTACGGGTCTTCGCCTTACGGACGATAAAGTAGGCAACTCGGTGCTGAAGGATGGTCAGAGTATGACAGCGCAGACAGACTTCTATGGCCAGCCATTTCTTGCAAGCTACCTGCCGCTCACGAGTGGCGATGACAAAATCGTCGGCATGCTGTCAGCCGCAAAGCCGCAGCAGGATATTC
>CAYHJX010000070.1:673-3812 GCA_964357005.1 uncultured Candidatus Saccharibacteria bacterium
TATTGTGAATGCGACTAATCGACTCACGCTCATCACAGTCATTCTCATCATGCTGGTGCTCGCATATCCCATCTATGTGTTCACCAGACGTCTCACGAGTGAGGAATAGCCATATGATGAGAAATATCCTGGAAGGAATATTCGCTCCCGCGGTCATGCTTATGAGCCGGTTGCGGTACTGGCAGAAATTTGTCACGCTCACGATTCTTTTCACGATTCCCGTCGGATTCGCTCTTTTTTCATACATTACTCAAATTCAACAACGCATCGCATTCGCGGAAAAAGAAATTATTGGCGTTCAGTACATCTCTTCGGTCCTGTCTCTTCTTCAAAATCTTCAACAGCATCGTGGCATGGCGAGCTTGTATCTCAATGGTGAAGAATCTTTTCTACCGCGTCTCGAGGAGAAAAAAAAGAACATAGAAGATAACTTTCTATTGATTGAAGCCAGAAATCAAGAATTTGGAAAGGAACTCGGAACCGCGGATGCGGCGCGCTCACTGCGAAAGAAATGGGCGGTCTTGGAGAAAACCTTTACACAGTTAACGCCAAAAGAGAGCGCCCGTCAGCATACAGAATTTATCTCGGAGGGGCTCGCTCTTATATTCAATGTGAGCGACGCGTCCAATGTAACTCTTGATCCGGATCTGGATTCGTATTATCTCATGAACACTGTGGTGAATACGCTCCCAAACCTCTCCGAGAATCTCGGCCAGTCGCGGGCATTCACCCTGAGCGTTCAGGATCCAAAGAATATTAGCGATGCCGAGCGAAGAGACCTCATTAATTTCATAAAAATAGCCCGCAGCGCAAATGAAAAGATACAAAGAGATATGCGCGTCGCGTTTAAAACGAATAATTCTTTAGAAGCGATTCTTAACGAGCCCTTGAGCGCGATGTCTTCCTCGGTGAACAGTCTCGTTTCCTTACTGGGCACCTTTGTTGATACAAGTAAAATAGAGATGTCGTTTCCCGAGTACTATGCGTTTTCAACGACCGTCATTGACACAAACTTCTCTTTACTCGCGTCCGTATCGCCGGCGCTCATTACTCTTCTTGAACGGCGCATTGACGGGCTCATCTCTGAACAACGAACGATTACAAGCGTTACAGCATTCAGCTATATCCTCATTCTCTACTTTCTCATGGGGTTCTATTTTCTTGTCGAGCGCACCGTGCGCGAATTTAAAGACATCGCGGAGCGCTTGATTGGCGGGAAAGAGGCGGAAGCTCATATTCTCAGTCGGGACGAACTGGGAGATGCGGGGAAATCGTTTAATGCCGTCGGGCGGGCGCTTCAAGCGTCCGCGCACGAGCTTGAAAGCAAAGTCAAAGATCTTGAGAGGTTCAATAAACTGATGGTGAACCGCGAGCTCAAAATGATTGAGTTGAAAAAAGAAATAGAGGAACTGAAGAAAAAAGCGGAACAGTATCACTCATGAATATGAAGCTTCATCTCGCAGAAAGAAAAGAAATCGCTCTCGGTACGATTGAAGTTGCTTTTGATGTGGCGGGCAAAAATTTCATTTTTACCGCGGGGCAGTACGTTTCGATAACATTGCCACGGCTCGCGCATAGTGATACACGCGGTGCATCGAGGAATTTTTCTATCGCCTCTTCACCGCGCGACACCAAGCTTCGCATCGCGTTCCGCGTCTCGGAGAGCGGATTCAAACAGACGCTGCGCGAGATGGCAATTGGTTCAGAAGTAGAAGTCGAAGGGCCGTTCGGCAACATGATTCTTCCGGAGAATTCTTCCGTGCCGATTGTTTTTGTGGCGGGCGGCATCGGCATCACGCCGTTTTTAAGCATGCTCCGCGCGCTCGCGGAGGAAAAAATGTCCCGCGATATCACTCTTGTGTATGCAAATAAAGACGAGGAAAGCGCCGCGTACCTGAAAGAGCTGGAAGAGTTGTCGGCACACAACAGCGGTTTTTCGCTGAAGAAGCATTTCGGAGCTCTCGATGCTTCGGCAATTCGGCAATGTATTGACGACCAGAAAATGAAAACCGCCGTATGGTTTGTCGTCGGTCCTCCGTCCATGGTTGTGAAGACCGTAGAAGTGCTAAGTACGCTCGGCGTGAAAAAGGATGCAATCATCTCCACTGAGTTCGGCGGGTACTCCGTTCCCGCACCGGCGCAAGAAGTTCCTGTAGCGACGGAAGAAAAAGAAACCGCTGAAACCATACCCGGACTTTCCGAATCGGTGCTTCGCGCGCTCGACAAGAATGTGCTCGTATCGGTTACCGATTTACAGGGCACCATCACCTATGTCAATAACAAATTTATCGAGGTTTCAAAATATTCAAAAGACGAGCTTGTCGGGCAAAATCATCGCATTTTGAAATCAGGATTTCACCTGCAGACTTTATATGGTGACCTATGGAAGACGATTTCTTCCGGTCGTGTCTGGCGCGGAGAAATAAAAAACAAGGCGAAAGACGGCTCGTTTTATTGGGTTGACGTGAACATCGCCCCGATTTTTACAAAAGATGCCAAAATCTCCGGGTATATCGCCATCCGTTTTCTTATTACCGATCGAAAGGAGCTTGAAGAAAAAACGGACGAGTCAAAAAAGGCGATGATGAATTTGCTTGAAGATTTTATGCAGGAAAAAGAGATATCGGAACGGCGCGCGGAAGATTTGCAGAAGTTCCAGTCGGCGGTCGAAAATACATCTCAGCATGTAATAATTACCGATGATAACGGCGTCATCTTGTATGCAAATGCGGCAGTCACGCAGACGACGGGGTATGCGCCCGCGGAAGTTATCGGCAAGAAGCCGTCACTGTGGGGCCGGCAGATGCCTCAGGAGTTTTACGCCACCATGTGGCGCACAATTAAAGAGGAAAAAAAGTCATTTATCGGCGAACTGCAAAACAAAAGAAAAAACGGCGAAGTGTACACGGTGTTCGCGAACATATCGCCTGTCTTGAACGCGCAGGGCGAAGCAAAATTTTTCATAGGTCTTGAAACTGATATTTCCAAACAAAAGGAGTTCGAGCATCTGCTCATATCCGAAAAAGAAAGGGTCGATAAGGAGGTAAAAGAAAAAACAAAAGAGCTTCGGGAAGAGAAGGCTCGTCTTCTCGCCTCTATCAACAGTCTGTCGTTCGGGTTCGTCATTGCCGATCTTAAT
>CAYHJX010000071.1:0-3585 GCA_964357005.1 uncultured Candidatus Saccharibacteria bacterium
TTTCTCTGATTGCCAATGAGTTCCACCAAACTTCCCCTGCTTCCAATAACGTTTCCATATCGCACGACGCTAAACTTTGACTTCCCTGTCTCGCCACGATATGAATTTGCCGCAACAACCAGTTTTTCGGCGCATAATTTTGTAGCCCCGTATAAATTAATCGGGTGAACCGCCTTGTCCGAGGAAATAAAAAGCGTTTTTTCAACGCCATTATCCAAAGCCGCATCCACGACGTGTTGCGTGCCCAAAATGTTCGTCTTGACCGCTTCAAGCGGATTATATTCAAGGGCAGGCACTTGCTTAAGAGCGGCGGCATGTACGACAACATCTACCCCGTGAAATGCGCGCTCGAGACGTTCCTTGTCGCGTACATCGCCCAAAAAGAAGCGGATTCGCGGATCATGAATTTCTTTCTGCATGACGCCTTGTTTGAATTCGTCACGACTCAACACAATAATCTTTTTGATTTCCGGAATAGTGAGGAGGCGAGATACGAACGCACGGCCGAACGTACCTGTTCCGCCGGTAATGAGGATGGTTTTTCCTTCAAGAAACGACATACAAAGAATATAGTATACCTCTTAATAAAACCTGAAAAACGAGAACAATGTTTCTCTCGATACGAGGGTCCGTTTCAAGAAACCTCTTTCCTTCCCGCAGCGGTCTTTAATTGCTGCGCTACAAACTCAAGTATAGCGGTATTTCGCCTCTCCCAAGAATATTTCTGTGCCTCACGGCGCGCCTGTTCGGCCCGCCGGTCTGCGCCTTCCGAATCTGACAGTCCCTTGTGAACGGCGTCCGCAAATGACCGTGAATTGTCCGCCTCGGCAAAAAAAACCATGGATTCGTCAACGACGTTTCGAATTGAAGGAATATCAGATGCGATAATCGGCCGGCCGGACGCCATATACTCAAAGAGTTTTACCGGAGACGTCTCAACGCGCGACACTTCGTCTTTAGCGGTATTCGGCAAAACCAGCATATCCGCCGCGCGGAGCCACAAGGGAATCTCATCATGAGGTCTCCGCCCAACAATAACAACATTCTCAACTTTTAACATTTCACTTTTAACTTTAAATTTCTCAATGTCTTCATCCGTACCTCCGACGAAATAAATTATCTCATCTGCATTGAAAAACTGATGTGCGTCAAAAAGAGTATCAACCCCCTTCCAATCAAACAGATGCCCGGTGTAGAGAATGATTCTTTTGCCCATCGGCAAACCGAGTTTCTCCCGGGCTCTTTCTTTCGAAATATCAATCGAAAACATCTTCATGTCTACCGCATTAGGCTGATGAAGCATACGGGGTATCGGGATCCCGAAATCCGTCTCAAGCGCTCTCATTTTAATTTTGTTCGTCACAATAAAACCCCACAGCCGTGGAAACACCTGGGCATTGATCCATCGAATGTTTGATTTATAAAAATCGTGAATCTCAAGAAACGTTGGACGCCCAAGAAAAGAAATTCCCAATGCATCGCGCGCATCATGAAAATAAAATACCCCTTGTTTGAAGTCGGACTTCAAACAGTTCGCAAACACAGATATGTTGAATGATGCGACAAGAAGATAAAACCAGAATGAACCGGGGAAAATGCCCAAAAGGTCAATCACGGGTATTGGACGGATCCGAAAGATTCTCTCGATACCATGATACTCGAACGGATCAACGCCGCGAAAAGTGAGATTCCGGCGCCTCGGAATCCAGAGTTCAACCCGATGGCCAGAACGTGCAAACCCTTCGCATGTCTTCATAATGAGTGGAGACATGGTTTTTTCCGAAGGAAACCGCCAATGGGAAATATAGACGATATTCATGGAAGAATGAATTTCTGAAAAAGAAACCATGCGAGGCGAAGCTCTTCGCGGTGGCGCTTCCATTCGTATAAAAACGGCATCCGGGTTCCCCGACACAAAACGAAATTCCGCATATAGCGGACCAAATAAAACCAAAACAGGAGAAACTGACGTGTGGCGGCTCGGAAGCATCGTATACGCGAGGCGCTCGCATACATCAAAAATTCCTTTTCGGTATAACGGCGCCATCGATCTGAAAGTTCTTCGATCGCTCCGAGAGGAACAAATTCGGGCGAACGAAGAATGCCAACGAGAGCACCTTTCTTCACCACTATCCGTTCATGAATCGGTTTAATGAACCTCATCACATATTTTTTATGAAAAAAACGAACCTGTTGATTTGGATACGTTGTTGCGCAGTCAATAATTTTCCCGTTTAGTATGTATTTTCTCGGCTGCCACCAGACCCATACAGACGGATTTGAATTTTCCACTATGGAACGGATTTCTTCTGCCGCCTCGCGGGACAAATATTCGTCGGAATCGATATACATAAACCAATCGTATGAACTCAATCGGAGTCCTTTATTGCGGACTTCCGCATAATCCGTTATAGGGATGTTCTCGTCAGCCATGTCATATTGCCGCACTATACGACAATGGTATGTTTTCGCGATCTCCAAAGTCCGATCAGTGCTATTCCCGTCAAGAATCAGTATTTCAGCAAAATCCTTCACCGATTCAAGACACCGCCCGATCGTATGTTCATTATTTCTTGTAAGTATCTCGACCGTACACGGGATTTTTCCGTTCATGTTTTCTCGAGGAGAAAAAAGTAATGCGCGGGATCGTCCGCAAAAATGTTCTTCCGAAGCACACGAAATCTATTCTCCTTGAATTTTTGTGTAATTCGGGAAACTGGATATCCCCGCTTCCCCATCTCCCAATAGTGTTCGCCGTTAAATACGTGAATTTTCCAAAAGTGGGGAAGTTTCCAAATGAAATTGATGCGCCGGAAAAGAGGGATCTTCCATGAAATCGAAAACACATATCCCGCATGTGGAAGACCGATGACCGCATATCGACGTGTGACGCGCCTGATTTCTTTGAGAGCGTGAGAGACGTCCTCAAAGCGAACATGCTCAAGAACTTCGCATGCGGAAACAAGGTCAAATTCATTGTCCGCAAACGGCAATGAGAGAACTGACGCAACAACATCGGGATGTATGTCACCAGCAATGTCAACGGTGATAACTTCTTTGCCGTCTTTTTTTAACGCATCGGCAACCGTATGATTTCCCGGACCGATCTCAAGGATACGCGTGGGGGATACGCTTCGGATACATTCGATTTGATGCCAGTAGGAGTTCCACCGTTCATGAGAATTATATGAACGGGTATGATAATGATCCTTATTCACTTGCGGTACGTATGTCATGGAAGGCGAGACAGCCGCTCGATGATATCTTTTGTTGTTTTGGGGAGGCCGTGATGCCGAACAACAATATGCCGAAGATTAATATTCGGCCGCTTTTCGTCTGCCAGCGTTCGTATTCGAGATGCGAGGAATTCAGGGCTTTTTTTCTCAAGAAAATATTTCGGAGGAAGAATGTCATGAAATGCTTCATTTGACGCGAGTACGGTGAGTCCTGAAGACATCGCCTCCAAAACCGCCTTATCAACAGAACCAGTACCGGACAGCGAAACGAATAGATCGTGTTCCCTGAAGATACCCGGTATATCCCGGTGATGCCGCGGGCCTTCAAAACGAATATGCGGCGAAAGCT
>CAYHJX010000072.1:0-3537 GCA_964357005.1 uncultured Candidatus Saccharibacteria bacterium
GGGATTTTGCCAAAAGTTCGTTCCCGATTGCTTGAATGAGATGGGTTTTTCCAAGCCCCACACCCCCGTATACAAAAAAGGGATTGTAGCTCGCTCCCAAATTCTTGATGATTGACTGCGCCGCCGCATACGCAAGCTCGTTGAACGACCCGATGACGAAATGGGAGAACGAGTACCGCGGATTGAGATTTGTTTCCGGATTGATGGAAAGCTCCCGCATGGACGAGTCGGCAAGCATACTCGCATCAGCCGCCGCATTGCGGCGTTTTTTCGTGAGTTCGCCCGCGCGGGGTTCTGTGGGGTGGCGGTCCGGCCGCGCAATGGTATAGGAAATATCTTTTACTTCCGGCGTGATCTCCCGTAGCGCGTGGAGAATGAATTTGTGGTATTTATTCTGAAGCCACTCTTTCACAAATCCGTTGGGGACGAATACAACCGCAAGACCGTCTTCAACGGCGAGGAGCCCGGTTTCCTGAAACCACGTAAGAAAGTTCGGGCGCGAAATAGCGGGTTCGAGTTTTGCAAGCGCCGCCTGCCACAAGTCGTTTTTCTCCATAGGTCAAAAGAAAAAGATGCGAGTAATGAATTCGAAGTATCGGGCGAATGGTGTATAATGGGTATTATACGCAAACACCTTTTCCGCGCCACTGGGCGATATGGGGAAATACTGTTGAAGGCATGTGAATTATCGGGTAGAGTATGGAAGCGTGAGTCAGTGGTCCTCGACTCATCTTTTTATGGGTTAACGAGAGGAGTATGTCTGTTACCTATCAGCCATCAAAGAGAAAGCGGAAGAAAACACACGGATTCCGGAGGCGCATGGCGTCGAAAAGCGGAAGGCGTGTCCTTTTCCGACGGAGACGCAAAGGGAGAAAAACCATATCGGTCTGACGGCATGCGTGTCCACCGGCTTAAGAAAAAAGAGATTGAGCACATAGTCCGCCGCGGACGAAAAATTCAAACGCCGTTTTTTTTGTTTTTTTTCTTGAGGACCGCGGGAGACCGTGCGCGAATCGCATGCAGTGTTTCAAAAAAGAGCGCGAAGTCCGCTGTTCTCAGAAACCGCCTCCGCAGGCGAGTTCTCGAGTGGTTTCGGATGAACAAGGGGAACGTTCGTACGCCGGTTGATATCCTTGTCGTCGTACAAAAGGTAGCGGTGCGCGCACCGCGAAAAAAATTTTATGAAGAACTTAGGCGTGGGCTATCTCGGATTGGCGGCTAAGCGATCCGCAATCCGTTTTATTCGAATATATCAGTGGACCGCTTCGCCGCGGGGCATTTTTGGTTCGCTCGCGAAAAATATTTTTTTTGCAGCGCCGTTTCCGGAGTGCCGCTTTTATCCTTCGTGTTCAGAGTACGCCGCGGCATCAATTAGTCAATATGGACTTTTCAGCGGAACCGTGATGTCGTGCAAAAGAGTGTTGCGGTGTAATCCGTTTTCGCGCGGCGGGTACGATCCGGTCGGGGCAGACGAATCAAAAAGAACCACCACCAGCCCATGAGTGAAATCATTTCAGCAGTATATACCGAGGCGGTCTGGCGCCCGCTCTTGAACGGGCTCATGGCGCTCTATGGTATGATTCCGGGCGGAGATTTCGGCGTTGCCGTCATCGCGTTTACATTCATAGTGCGGATTATATTTATTCCCCTTCACTGGAAAGCGCGGGCCGCCCAGCAAAACCTCGCGCTCATTCAGCCAGAAGTGAAAAAAATACAGGAAAAGTATAAAAACGATCGGGAGGGGCAGGGGCGCGCCCTCATGGAGCTCTACGCCGAGAAAAAAATAAATCCGATGTCCGGATGCCTTCCGATCCTTGTTCAGCTTCCGATACTCTTTGCCATTTTCAGCATTTTCAGGAGCGGATTTGACCCGAACGTCCTCGACTACTTATACGCATTCATCCCGCGGCCCGATGCGGTCAATCCAGTTGCCTTCGGGTTTTTGGATCTCTCAAAAGGGAACGTTATCCTGGGGTTTTTTGCCGCGCTTACCCAGTATATTCAGACAAAAATAACGCTTCCGCCGGCGGCTCCGATCTCCGGAAGACCCGATTTCTCCCAGATTTTTCAGAAACAAAGTTTATATCTTCTGCCCCTTCTTGTCCTCTGGTGGTCCTACTGGCTTCCGGCCGCGCTCACGCTCTACTGGACACTATTGAATATTTTTGGTATTGTGCAGGACACGCTTATGAGCCGATTGACGAAAAAAAAGTAATGATCGGGGGAGAGCGTATAGTATGGATATCCAATATCTTACAAGCGAAGTTCGGTCGTTTCTCGGCCGCATGGGGTTTGGCGAAGACATTGAGGCGGTTGAAGGATTCCAGGGGATGACCGTCCGGATAACGGTGAAAATGAAAAAGGACTCGAATTTGTTGATTGGAGAGCGGGGAAATAATATTTTTGCGCTTGAGCATTTGTTAAAAAAATGCATGCGCTCGAAAAACGGAGACGACATGAAGTTTACGCTCGACATCAACGACTACCGCATGAAAAAAATGGAGGATCTGAAGCAGGATGTAAAAACCGCGGCAAAAGACGTGCGGCTCTACAAAAAAGAAGTTCCGCTCCGCCCCATGTCGTCGTTTGAGCGGCGGATTGTCCATCTTCTCCTTGCCGAGTATCCGGATATAACGACCGAGTCAATCGGCGAAGAGCCGATGCGCCGCGTCATCATAAAACCGTTTCCTTAGAAATCAAAAACGCCGCGGACTGCGGGCGTTTGTGGTGTTCATACCGGTGGGCAGGTTTTTATTCTCCCACTTCAATCCCCCACACTCTTCCTGTTATACGGTCAAGAAAGAATATATATGTCCCGTCCTTTGTGGCGGCAAGTTCGGCCATATCGTACCCCCCTTCATTGAAAATCCCCGAGACGGTTTTTTTGCCGACATCAACACGGACGATGCGGTCGCTTGTCGCAAGCTCACCCGTCAGATAGTCGTCCGGAAAGATTGCGCCCGTTGGTATTCCCCGCGGGACCGCGCAGTAGAGCTTCGCCTCGCCCACCCATGCGCATTTTTGGGGAAGCGTTTGAATGTCCGGCCGCATGAGTTCTTTTCCCGCGGAGTCGTAGATAACAGACGAAATAACCCCGTCAATTCCGGATGTTACCGCAAGGATTCTGGTTCCTGTGGGCGACCAGAGCGTCATAAGGCCGTTTGCGGGTCCGAGAAAGCGCTTCAAGAGCCCGCTCGCATACGTGAATACATAGCCCGGCGCAACAGCTGACGGAGCTGTTTCAAGAGAAAACAACTCTTCCTTTGGCCACGAAACCGCGCCGTCCTTGATTGGAGTCCGGAATACCGTTTTCTGGTTTTTCCCCGATGAATCGGCGGTTGAAACCGTGGTTTCGCCGTTCGCTACGGTGGTATAGACAATGCGGGATCCGGCGGGCGACCACGAAACACTGGTCACGCCCGATGGGAGCGTTGCGACAGTTGACGATCCGGAAGTCCCCATAAGAAACGATCGCACGAGCGAGCCGTCGTAGTAGGAGAGTAGGACGCGGGTATGGAGAGGCGACCAAAGAGCGCG
>CAYHJX010000073.1:0-410 GCA_964357005.1 uncultured Candidatus Saccharibacteria bacterium
ACCAGTGAGACATTAGTAGTAAATAAAAGGAATGAATAAAAAAATCTTGTTCTCCCGCGGTCTGAATGCGAATTGTGCCGAACTGGAGAAGGGTTTCGATGATCCCTTTTACTTCGATTGTGATGTCCTGGACGCGCGACAGGGGAATTTCGGATACTGATCGATCAAAAAGCCCGTTTTGCTCAATATCAATGATGCGCCGGGACGTGATAATCCACGTATCAAGGTAATAGTCCACCCATTCGAAGAAAAGAAACGCAAGCAGAAGTGCAAGATAGAGCGCGGCAAGAAAATTCATGGAGAGTGACACAAGCTCCTCGCTCACCACGGTTTTGATATAAGGAACGAGAATAAATGCGGCAAGCGGAAGAAGAAGGAGTACGATAAGAAAAAAGACCGGTTGGGCCATC
>CAYHJX010000073.1:420-3467 GCA_964357005.1 uncultured Candidatus Saccharibacteria bacterium
ACCATGAGAATTTTTTCGTTTTCGCCGAGAGAAAGCATCTTAGAGAGTTTTGTAGAGCGCGAGTAAAAACGACCCCGAAAAAAGGAAGAGAAGGAGAGAAAGGACAACGAACACGCGGATAAGAATTTTGGGGAGCGTAAGCCCGGGAAGCGTATATTCGCGGATGTGATATAAGACCGACGCAAAAAAAAGGAGGTATGCGGTCCAAAAGGCGAGGAACACGGCGAGGAAAAAAGGAAATACCATACGTAAGACCTTTTACACAATAAGCGGTTTTTGGCCCGGGTAGGAGATGCCGAGGTGGCGGTAGGCATGCTCGGTTGCCACGCGTCCGCGCGGCGTTCGCTCGATAAATCCGAGCTGCATGAGATACGGCTCGTATACTTCGACAATCGTATCTTCCTCCTCTGATGTTGCCGCGGCAAGCGCCTGGAGGCCGACAGGCCCCCCGGAAAACGTCTGGGTAATGACGGTAAGAATACTCCGGTCCATGGGCTCAAGGCCCAACTCATCAATATCAAGAAGCGTGAGCGTTTTTTGCGCAATGTCGTCAGTAATCCTGCCGGTCCCGTGAACCTGCGCATAGTCGCGGGCGCGCTTGAGAAGTCGGTTTGCAACGCGGGGAGTGAATCGGGATGAGCGCGCAATGCGCCTGATTGCGTCCGCTTCAATCGGCGTTCCGAGGATTGCTGACGAGCGGGTAATGATGGTTCCGAGATCCTCGGCCGTATAGAAATCAAGGCGGTATGACGCGCCAAAGCGTGAGCGAAGCGGTCCGGACAAAAGCCCGGCGCGGGTTGTTGCGGCAACGAGCGTGAACGGAGGAAGGTCAATCTGGATGGTTCGTGCAGACGGGCCTTTTCCAATGATGATGTCCAAGGTCCGCGACTCCATCGCGGGGTAGAGCACTTCTTCAATGAGCTTATTGAGGCGATGTACTTCGTCAATAAAAAGAATGTCTCCGGGAATGAGGTTCGTAAGAATTGCCGCAAGGTCGCCGACCCGCTCAATTGCGGGGCCTGATGTCACGCGGATACTGGTATTCATCTCCCGTGCGACAAGATGAGCAAGCGATGTTTTCCCAAGGCCTGCGGGGCCGGACAACAGTATATGTTCCATCGGCTCTCCGCGTTTTTTTGCGGCGTCAATAAGCACGCGGAGATTTTGCTTCACATGGTCTTGTCCAATGTATTCGCTCCACTCCCGCGGCCGGAGCGTAAGGTCGAGCAAAACATCGTCTTTTGGGGGGTGCTGGGGTTCCGCCGGACTCATTGACATTGTCTTATTTTAGTGATATAATGAAAAAAATATGCGATGTGAGAGAAGGGGGATGCGTCCCCTTTCTTCTTTCGATTCAGAATGCCCGCCGAGGCCGTGGACAATTAAGGCAAATTTCACAAGGCGCCTTATCGGGGGTTTTTACACCAGGGCTGTCTGGTTTTCTCGAATCTTGATATTTCGAAATTTCGATATATCGAGTCGAGTGAACTGGACAGTGCCTGGGAAAGATCCTAACCTCCGTGTTCCTACACCGGAGAAATTGTCCACGGCCTCGGCCGGCATTTTTTAATGAGCAATCTATTCGATCCCCACCACGCGGTCGAGTTCCTCAAAATCAGTAACGCCTTGAAGAACCTTGAGAACTCCATCTTCGCGAAGCGTCATCTGCCCTTGGCGCCGGGCCTCGCGCTTCAAATCATATTCCGAGGGCGAGGTGAGAATGAGCTTTTGGATTTCTTCGTCAATAAGAATGATTTCAAATACCGCAACCCGGCCCTTGTAGCCGATGCCATTGCATGTTTCGCACGAAGCGCGCTTTCCCGCTTGTGCAATTTTCCATTCGCTTTTTGGAGGGATCGGAACTGTCTTCGGGAGCTCGGCAAGCTCTTTTTGGATTCTTTTTTCAAGCGCGGCGTCCACGGGAACCGCGGATGTGCATCCGGAACAGATTCTTCGCACAAGGCGCTGGGCCATGGAGACGTTAATCGCAGGCGCAATGGTTGCGGGGTTAACCCCGATATTAATAAGCCGCGGAACAGTTCCTGCGGCGTTATTCGTATGGAGCGTTGAGAATACAAGATGCCCGGTGAGCGCCGCATTCATCGCGGTTTCTGCGGTTTCAAGATCTCTGATTTCTCCAACGAGTATGACATCCGGGTCTTGGCGCACAATCGCGCGAAGGCCTTTTGCAAAATCATATCCCTCCTCGGGCGCGACCTGCGTTTGCTCGATTCCTTTCAGGTGGTATTCGATTGGGTCTTCAATCGTGATGATTTTTATTTCCGGGTTATAGATTTTCTGGATAAACGCGTAGAGCGTTGTTGTTTTTCCGGAGCCGGTCGGGCCAGTTGTCAGAATCATGCCGTTCGGGCGTTTGAGTTCCCGCTCAAGGTCCGCAATCATCCGCGGCTGCATTCCCATCTCTTCAAAGGACACGCGGATTGATTCCGGGTTAAGTACGCGAAGCACGAGGTTTTCTCCGTACGGGCCCGGGAGCGCGGATACCCGGACTTCGATTTCAATGTTCGTTTTTATCGTAAACCTGCCGTCTTGTGCCTGATCATGGATATTTAACTTCATTTCAGACACAAGCTTTATTCGCGAAAGAAGGTGGGTATAAATTTTTTTCGGAAGCTCGATCACGTCTTGGAGAACGCCATCCATCCGGTAGCGGAGGCGCGCGCCGTCAAGTACGGGCTCAATATGGATGTCGGATGCGTGTACCGCAAGGGCTCCGGCAACAAGAACTTCGAGTATGTCTGTCGTAGACCCGTAAAACGTCCGCTCAATGCGGCTGCGGACGCCGGAAAGATCCTTGAGAACTTCCTGGATCGAATGTATTTTTTCGCTCGAGACGCGAACAGTCCCGGTTTCTGATTTTTCCCCTGACGGCATCTTTTTAAACAGTTCCCACGTGTGTTGAAGCGCCTCCTTGGACGCGATAAAAAGCTCGGGCACATAGTGTTCTGTCTCAAGTCCCCTGAGGACCTCTTTTGTTTCTTCCCTATCCGGGTTTCTTACCGCGACTTTGAGCTTTCGCCCGATTG
>CAYHJX010000074.1:0-3451 GCA_964357005.1 uncultured Candidatus Saccharibacteria bacterium
GGGGTATATCTCCGTAGATATCATGAAGGGCAAAGGCGTAGCCTCTCCCGATGGCTTGGAAGGAGCGAGCATCGTTGAATTCTCCGGCATTAAAGAAGTAGGGACTTTTTCTGCCGGATTTCAGTGTGAAATCCCCGAACTTGAGTGCTCCGTACGCTTCCGATAAGGAAAGTATTTCCATTGCATTTTTGTTCATACTCTATTTCTCCTCTCTACCGTTTTTATCGGTATTGGTTGATGAGGTTGTGAAGCTTCAGCGTCTCGCGACGAGCCGCTTCCGCGAAGTCTGCCCCTTTCGAGGCGAAGATGATGCCGCGCGAGGAATTGATAATCATTCCTCGTCCGCGACTATCTTTGCCTGCCGTGACGGTCTTCTCCACGTCGCCGCCTTGCGCGCCGATGCCCGGAATGAGAATCGGTATATCGCCGACGAGTCCGCGGACTTCGCGGAGTTCGTCGGGATACGTTGCGCCGACGACGAGGGAGCAGTTGCCATTCTTGTTCCAACAATTCGCAACTGAGTGCGCGACCCATTGATACATCGGGACATGAGTTTGTTTTTGAGGAAGGAGTTTCGTCTCGCTTCCTCGAAGAGCTCGGTAGAAATTCCGCGCTTCACCCTTGTTAAGACGCACACTCTGATCCTGAAACTCACCCGCTCCCGGATTGGAAGTGCGGCAGAGCACGATGATGCCCTTCTCCGCTCGCGCGAGGAATGGCTGAAGCGCCTCTGCTCCGAGATACGGGTGAACCGTGATCGCGTCCGCGCGGAGGTACTCGAACGCCGCATCCACGTAACCAGCGTTGGTGTTGCCGATGTCGGCGCGCTTGGCGTCGAGAATCACCGGAACATCCGGCGCGATGGCGTGAATGTCCGCGATGGTTCGTTGCAGAGCCGCGATGCCTTCCGCGCCGTACGCCTCGTAAAACGCAGAGTTCGGCTTGTAGGCGCACACGAGGTCCTTCGTCGCTTCCACGATTGCGCGATTGAACGCGACGACAGTATTGCCTTCGTGAACCGCACACTCATTGCCGCCTACGTGCGCGGACTCGGGAATCTTACCGAACTCGCTGTCGAGTCCAACACAGACAAATTTCCCTTGAGACCACTTACCTTCGAGAAGTTCTCGGAAGTTTCTCGTGCTCATGACTTTTTCCTTCTTTCTGTAATTTGCCAAGGTTCTAGGAGCAAAAAGCCCCCTCTGGTGAGCTATATTGCCGTTTAATTAGAGAAAAGCAAGGAGGAGAAAGAATTACTGCATGACATTCGATGTCATGCAGTGGATGAGGTCAGTTTTTGAGATTTGAGAGAAAGAAGATTCTTGAAAAGTATAGCTACGGTAATAGGACCCACTCCGCCGGGGGTCGGAGTAAACAACGAGGCTTTTGATTCGCAGGCGGGATCGATATCGCCCGAAAGTACCCCTCCTTCTTCGCTTGTCCCTGCGTCAATAAGTACGACGCCGTTTCGTATCATTTCCGGACGGATGAATTTCGGCACGCCGATTCCACTAATAATGATGTCTGCTTTAGCAATATCTTTTTCTTTCTCTTCCGTATCTCGTCCTAAAACTTTTGGAGAAACTCCATGATGTCGAAGCCATATGGCGAGCGGTTTTCCAACGAGGCGACCGCGTCCAAGAACTACTATCTTCTTATTTTCAAACAGAACCTTGTTTCGAGTGATTATTTCAACAATGGCTCCAAGAGTTGGAGGAAGAATTTCGCTTTCACCTTGTTCAAATTTTTCTATTGAGGCAGAGGAGAGAAGGTCCGGATCTTTTTCTGGTGGAATGAGGGAGAGGATTTCTTCTGCGGGGATGTGTTGAGGCAAAGGAAGCTGAATAATTACTCCGGTGATCGATATGTCTTGAAGAATTTTCAAAATTTCTGATTTGAGACTCTCTTCGGAAATATTTTTAGGAAAACGAAATAATTTTGTTTCAACTCCGATATTTTTTGCGAACTTTTCTTTTTGGGAAATGAAACTTTCGATGGCCGGATTAGAACCAACATAAATAATCCCCAAACAAGGAGTTTTTTCTTTCTTTTTCACCTCTTGTTGAAGCTCCAAAGAAATATCCTCTGCAATTTTTCGTCCATCAATTCGCATAGTGGGCGTGGAGAGATTTGAACTCTCATCTCTTTCAAGATGCGCTTCTGAGGCGCACGCGTATACCAATTCCGCCACACGCCCGATAAGGAAGAGTCTACGGGAAATAGGTCGTAAAATACAATTTAAATGTTTTACCATATTCCAGCTATCGCTGGAATATGGTAAAACCAAATTTTCGCTTCCTCTTCTCTCTAGTGGTACTAAATTTTCCTATACCAGTGTCTTTACCGCTCGTGCATCCAAAAAGCCGCTTCGTTCTGTATTGGTGCGCGATCCAGGACTCGGTCACAACTCTCAACTCGCCGTCGCTCGTCTCGGTCGCGACCCCGCCTCACGGTTTTGCAAGTGCAAAACATTGTTCCGGCTTTCTCGTCCTCAGATTGCTTCGCAATCAAGTGCGCGATCCAGGACTCGAACCTGGGACCTCGTCATTATCAGTGACGCGCTCTAACCACCTGAGCTAATCGCGCATTTTGAACTCGAGTACTATAACAAAAAATCATGAAATAAAAATCCCTCCGCTCTGGAGCGGAGGGATTTTTGAGTCGAGACGGGGGATGTTCAATGTTTCGCGATGACACGGCGTGTCCTGTCGGTTTGCCGAAGCTTTAGCTCCAGCCTTCCGATTTCATGGATCAGGGCTGAAAACCTGTGGGTCAGGCTGTCGGCTGGGTCCATGGCGTCTATGATCGCCTTCTTTTCGGCAAGGAGCTCTCGGAGTCCTTCCAGCCGAGCAGAAATTATTATTTGGAGAGTCTCTCCATTTGTCAGGAGCTGTATGACTTCTATTCCGAAAGAGCTCTCGATTTCCCCCTCTCCCTCCGACGAAGAGGTTTCCATTCTTTCAACAGTTCTCATTGGTTTTCTCCCCAAAATACAAAACAGTGAGTCTGACAAGGAGTCTAGTCAAAACAATTGACTTGTCAAGTAATCTGTATTCCATGTCAGTGTAATAGAAAACCCCCCGCTTAGAGGCGGGGGGTTTTCACGATTTTTTTCCTCGAGCGAACTCGAAAAATCCATCCTTTCTTTTGTTCCGTTCTAGTCCAAAACTTTTGGACGCAGAGCTCTCATTTTGAGTTGAAGAGCCATCACTCTTTCTGTCCTCGATCGAGGGGCAGAAAACCGACACAATGAATCTTGTTCCGCCGAAGCGAAAAAAGACATTTGGTGTTTGAATAAATCCACGACCAGCTTCCGCTAGCCGTGCCTTGTTACGACTTAGTCCCTGTCACTGATCTTACCGTGGTGCCACTTGCATGGCGCTTTGGGTACTACCAGCTCCCTTGACTTGACGGGCGGTGAGTACAAGACTTGAGAACGTATTCACCGCGG
>CAYHJX010000075.1:0-3335 GCA_964357005.1 uncultured Candidatus Saccharibacteria bacterium
CCAAGGACTCGATACGCTGTCTCAAGTTCCGCGCAACCGCATCTTCATATCCCGAGTAGGTATGAATCGCGTACCAATTCCGTCCGAATTCTGATGTTTGCTTGGGCATATTTGTCGAAATTTTTGAGCATGATTTGTAGCGAAAAAATTTCGCTACAAATATACCAACCCCGTTCTTATTTTACCAGCGATACGAGTAAATCCTTGAAGGAGAGATATTCTCGTTTTTCTATTGCGAGCCGCGCGGCCGGATAGGCCATACCTTGACGGGCGAAGCGGCTCGCGAACGGTTTTATCCGTAAAATAAAAATGGGGGGCCACATACTTACCTTAAAATAACCTTATCCAATCCGAGCTGGAACAAGAAATCGAGTGCGCCGAGGAAAAGCGAGATAGCTGCGCTTACGATAACGACCATGACAGTCAGGCGGATAGTTTCTTGCCGCGTCGGCCAGGTCACTTTTTTTAGTTCAATCCTCGCTTCTTTGAGGAAATTGATGAATTTATCACCAAATGTCATATCTGTTTTTATATTCGCTGATTTTCTGCTTTTTTAAAAGGCCCGAAGGCCCTTATGTGATTTCTATGGTAGAGGAAAACCCGCTTTTTGTCAACGGCCGTACTGGGTATATAATGGGGATACTATGGCGAAGCGTCAACGAAAAGGATCGCGCTATTTTCACGGCGATGATCTCCGGAAAATAGAACTTGACCGGAAACGGAGATCGAGATCAGAACCGTGGGAGAAAAAGCGGAAGAAAAAGTAGCCCACCCCGGAATTATTGCGAAACAGTAAGCGAGGATACAATTGCGCTTGTTATTTCTTGCGCAATTTCTCTTGTTTCTGGGCCTTCGTTACGGGCAATGCGAACGGTAAGAGCTATTCCGTTTTTTAACTGCACGGAATACGATACTGAAGCCGAGCCCGCATCTCCGCACAAACGTTTTATTCCGGGAATCCCATTGAGTGTTGTGTCAATACTTTTGCATATCTCGTCCGAGGGCGATTTTTTTACCATTCCCTTGATGAGGGAAAACTCGATTGTATTTGCGCTTTCATAGGGCGGAAATACGACGATTACTTTAAGAGGAAAGTTCTCGTTATATTCTGCCGGACGGCTTATGTCCAAAGAAAAATCTTTTGGATATTTGAATGAAAATCCGTAGTCGTCCGTGTGCGTTTTCCAGTCCGCAGTCGGATCGGCCACTTCTGACTCTCCCGTGTTTGCTTGTGGCGTTGCCTCTTGCTCTGTCGCGGTCTCATTCGCCGGCCTCGTGTATACATAGATGACAGCGCCGAGGAGAACTGCGATGAGTATGCCTTGGATTATAATGAGTTTTTTCATGGATTCAGCTAGATAGAGAATGATCTATGTGAATTTTTTGGGTGTCCACCGCAGGTTTTTTTCAAGCAAACTTAATTATGATGACCGAGCCAATGAAAATTAATATTCCGCCCATAAAAAAGTACACATTCGGCGCGGAGCGGAAAAAAATAAAGCTGAATAGCACAACAAAAAATGGGTAGGCAATTTCAATGACGGACGCGGTTGATGCATCCAGATTTTTGATGCCAGAAAATATTAAAAAATTTGCGAGTGTCATCAAAACCACGGATACAAAAATCAAAGATACGGTGTTTCTACCCGAAGCAAATAGCGTTCTTATCGCGTCATTATCAAAAAACATGAATGGCGACACAATTAGTGCTGCCATGACTGATTCAACAAAGACGAAGGTGATTGGCGAAATGCTATAAAGAATTTTTTGATCTATGGCGTAGACCAGTCCCCACGTGATCGCTGCACCAATCGCATACATGAAACCGATATCCATATTAAGGTCGCTTTTCAGTTTGTAGAACAATGTATGATTTTTTTCCAAATGCGGGTAAGCGGTAACCCCCCACTAAAATTTTGACTGCTCCACCCAGTTTTACTGCTTTATTTCCAATAAAATCAGTTTCCATGTTTGCCCCCATCAGTTTATTCGGGGCAGCGCCACCAAGTAAAAATTTAGTGTCGGGACATGTCGAACTCGCTTTGAATTGCAATCTAATAGACGAAGTTAGAACCGTTTTTAGACATGTGCAATCGCTTGAGGATATACTCTATACATTTTTGCACTGAATATTTTTCCGTATCTAATATCAGGTTGGCAAACTTTTTTGTCGGTTCAATATATTTATGATGCATAGGTAAAAGTATTTTTTCAACATACTCGGTATGCTTAAATTTGGTGCGTCGCTTGATACGAATATCATCTTTTGCATCACAGTAAACAAGAAAATTCAAGAGTTTGCGAATTCCCGGTTTTATAAACAAAAGATATCCTTCAATTATGACGATAGGCTTTGGATTAAATAGTGCTTTTTTGGCATTCGTTAACTGTTTCTGTTCTCGTGTTTTGATAATAACTGGTTTCCCTCCTTTTAGAATTTTTAAATCCTTTGATAATTGATTCCAATAAATTGCATTTGGATGATCCCAGTTGTCCATTCCATGCAGTCGCGGAGGTTTACCGCCAATTTTTTGATAGTTGTCAATGTGAAAAACTGACGCTTTTGTTCCAAGATGTTTTTTCAAGCACTTGGCGAGCGCTGTTTTGCCGGAACCTGATCCACCCGCTATTCCAATGAAGTAAGGTGTCATGTCTTATTAAGACAAACCTGTGCGGCCAGCGGTAATCCCGATACGTCGAACTCGCGTTGAATTGCGGGATATTAAATTTGCCTTCCGATAAGCTCGCTTATAAATCTTCAGGAGTAAGGCCTGTGTGTTTTGCAATACGGCTTAGCATACGCGGTCCGATCTCTTCACTCTCATGAAATGCGAATGTGAAGTCGGGCCATTTAGCCCTGCTCAATATTCTGTGTGAGCCACGCTGGCGTTTCACTCGCCAACCGATGGAGCAGCGCTTTTAAGACACGCGATGCCTTAACGGCGCGCCATTCCATAATCAAATAGCTGTATAACTTGGTGGGGGGTGCTTCCTTGTTCTATGCCATCGGCGAGTGTTCGGAGAGCGATGGCATACACCTTTTGTAGCGCTTCTTGTTTTGTAGGGCCGTATGCCATTACTCCCGGTAGTTTCGGAATTTCAGCAATCCAGCGTCCATCGTTTTCGCGGTCGAACTCGACCGTGAAGTAACTTTTAGTTTTTGACTTCGCAGTCATACCACAAAATATAGCATTTATATATTGGAATCGCAAGAATGCCGCCTGTGTCGGCATCGATCGAAACCGTGTTGAATTGCAGAATACTTAAAATAGTTCGAACCCATTTCGCCGCCTGCGGCGGCGAGCCTGCCTGCCGGCAAGGCAGGGAATTCCCCC
>CAYHJX010000076.1:0-3320 GCA_964357005.1 uncultured Candidatus Saccharibacteria bacterium
GGGCAGTATGACGGCCGTTATTATCGGCGGAGAACCCATGGGACGCCAAATGGGTCCGCTTCGCCGAAAACCGAACGTAATCGTTGCGACCCCCGGCAGACTTTTAGATCATATAGAACGCCGAACCGTAAAATTAGATGGGGTTAAAATTCTTATATTGGACGAAGCGGATCGCATGTTTGATCTTGGCTTTGCTCCGCAGATAGACAAGATTTTTCACCTTGTGCCGAAAGAACGACAGACGATGTTGTTCTCTGCCACGATGCCCCCGCAGGTAATTAAAATAATTACTTCGTATATGGCAATGCCGGTGCGTATTGAAGTGGCTCCGTCCGGAACTGCCCCCGAGCGTGTTGAACAAGAAATATTTGTTGTAAGAAAAGAAGAAAAACTTTTATTGCTTGAGAAACTGCTTAAAGAACACGCCGGTACGGTGTTGGTATTTTCTAGAACCAAACACGGCGCCACTAAAATCTGCCGATCCATTCAAAACATGGGTCACAAGACCGCCGAGATACACTCCAATCGCTCGCTTGGCCAGCGCAGGGAAGCGCTCGCTGGTTTTAAATCTGGTAAGTACCGTATCCTCGTTGCCACCGATATCGCCGCTCGCGGTATTGATGTCAGCGGCATTGAACTTGTAATCAACTACGACCTTCCCGACAACTCCGAAGACTACGTACACCGCATTGGCCGCACCGCTCGCGCCGGCAAAGAAGGAAAAGCCGTTTCATTTGCCACTCCCGATCAAAAGCGCGATGTGCGCGATATTGAAAGACTCATTCGTAAAGAGATTCCCGTCATTTCACATGGCGGAGTTTCATTTTCTCCGGAACGCTCCGGCGTCCGAAAATTCGGCAGCCGATCATTCCGCCCCCGCAATCGCTTCCGCCGCTAATTAAGACTCTTCAATTTGAGATTCTTTGGCAATCGAGTTCAGTAACGTCTGAACTTTTTTCATACTTGCTTCATCAATGATGGAAAGCGGGTACACTTTAGAGTTTTGCTTTTTGAGCGAACCGATTACCTCTTTGAGCTTGTCTTCGTCTACCGCATCGCTTTTGCTCACAAACACATATTCTTGTTTTTCAAGGAGTGCCGGGTTGTAGGCTCCAAGTTCGGAGCGAATAGTCTTATAGTCTGAAACCGGATCCTCTGATTCGGCGGAAATTAAGTGAAACAAAATCTTGGTTCGTTCCACGTGGCGCAAAAACTTTATACCCAGCCCCTTGCCTTCCGATGCGCCCTCAATCAATCCGGGAATATCGGCAATAATAAGGCCGTAGTAGGAGCCCAAATGCGGTTCAAGAGTGGTAAACGAATAGTTTGCTACCTTACTCTTTGCTTTGGTGAGCTCATTTAAAAGTGAAGACTTGCCGACGTTTGGCAGTCCGATGAGACCGACATTAGCGATAAGCTTGAGTTCAAACCTGACGCGAAACTTTTCTCCAGGTCGGCCTTCTTCAAATTCCGTGGGGCTCGTGTTTTCCGGTCCGCGAAAATGAAAGTTTCCGCGCCCGCCCTTGCCGCCGCGCGCAATAAGCAGGCGTTGTCCGACGGCGGTTATTTCCGCGTCGGTTTTTGTATTTAAATTATGTACTACTGTGCCAACCGGAACCTTGATGGTTAAATCTTCGCCAGCGGTGCCGTCGTTGAGTTGTTGATGGCCGTTTTTTCCGTCTTGCGCCTTGAGAGTCTTGGTGTAGCGAAGTTTTGTAAGCGCGCCAAGGTCGGATACGCCTTCTACATACACGCTTCCGCCGTGCCCGCCCGATCCGCCCGAGGGGCCGAGTTGCATTTTGTTCTTGTTAAAAGCGGACAATCCCTTACCGCCGTCTCCGGCGCCTACTATAATTGTGAGGTCATCTACGAGCATAGACCCATACTATATCTGAAAACCGCTTAAAATAGAAGCTCCACGGACACTTGACGCAAATACACAATGTGCGACAATGGGAGCAATTAATGGACACTAAGTCCTTTTTTAAGCGACCTCTCGCTATAACAGATGTGGAAACCACCGGCTTAGATGTCCGGCGCCACGAAATCATAGAGATCGGCCTCGTGT
Organism: uncultured Candidatus Saccharibacteria bacterium; assembly: GCA_964357005.1. Taxonomy (GTDB): domain Bacteria; phylum Patescibacteriota; class Minisyncoccia; order Sungbacterales; family HO2-52-23; genus 2-01-FULL-50-25. The sequence goes on from CAYHJX010000076.1 coordinate 2,069, forward strand.
TGGTTGATCAAGAAACTTTTGAAATTAAGGATACCTTAGATATTAAGGTCATTCCGACGCACCTTGAAACGGCTGACCCCAAGTCATTTTTAATTTCCGGTTTTCGGCCCGATCATTGGCCCGAGGCGATCCCGCTCAAAGACGCCATGACTCAATACTCGGCAAAAACCGAAGGTGCGGTGTTTGCTTCCTGGAACATCACCTTTGACTGGCAGTTTATTGAGGAAGCATTTCGCACAACCAGAGTGCGCGACGGCATTGATTATCACCGCATAGACCTGCCTACGATTGCTTGGTTAAAGTTACGAAACGCAGGCTTGGAAAAAATAAGCTTGAAAGAAATTTGTAAGCTATACGGCATTGAGCCGGAACCGTCGCCACACCGCGGCATCAACGGTGCCATGAAAGCTTACGAAGTATTAAAAAAGCTAATCTAATTTTATACCATGAGCGAATTTCCAAAACCCGCGACTCCGGAGAAAAAGTATGTTGATAAAGAAGCAATGACGTTCCGTCACGATAATTATGATCCTGAAAAAACAGGAGTTTTTCGTATTGAAGAAATCAAAGAAGGGGAAATTGTTGATGTGGTAAATGATGAGTCTGGCCTAGGGCCGTGGCGGGTGATTGGGTACGAACTTACAGAAAAGGGTTCCCATAAGATGGATCCGATTAGCGGTAAGCGCACTGTGTTGCTTGAACAGGCTTTCGGACCGAATACGCTTAAGGTATCGGAAGATGAGGTGATAAAAAATAGCGTCAGTCTGACCGTTGAAAAACTTGCAATGATTGCTGATAAAATTGTTGGCACTGAAGTAGAAATGCAATTTGACAAGCTTAATCTTGGTGGTCGTTGGAAGGTAAACAACATTGTTACAGAAAACGGAAACACGTTTGTTGAACTTCAGCGTGGTAATACTACCATGCACATATCAGTTGCAGATTTTGAAAAGTCAGTTACTAGTTTCTAGAGTCTTTTATGTCCGATACCGTTGAACAGATAAAATCGCGGCTTGAAGTCGCGGATGTAGTCTCCGGTTATTTAAAGCTCCAGAAATCGGGGATTAATTTTAAGGCGCGCTGTCCGTTCCATAATGAGAAGTCGCCTTCTTTTTACGTTTCACCGGAACGTAAAATATGGCACTGCTTCGGATGTGCTAAGGGTGGAGACATGTTTACATTTGTCCAAGAAATAGAAGGCGTTGAATTTCCAGAGGCGATGCGCATTCTTGCACGCCGGGCGGGAGTTGAT
>CAYHJX010000077.1:0-3239 GCA_964357005.1 uncultured Candidatus Saccharibacteria bacterium
CATTGAAATGTTTGTTGGCGTTGGCGCATCGCGCGTCCGCGACACGTTCCGGCTTGCAAAAAAATCAGCGCCTTCATTCATTTTTTTGGACGAAATTGATGCGGTGGGTCGGATGCGGGGCGCAGGGCTTGGCGGGGGACACGACGAGCGCGAGCAAACGTTGAATCAGCTTTTGGTTGAAATGGATGGAATGGAGACCGATGATCGCGTTATCATGATTGCGGCAACAAACCGGCCTGATGTTTTGGATCCCGCGCTTCTGCGGCCCGGACGGTTTGACCGGCGCGTTGTTCTTGACCTTCCAGACATTCAGGACAGGATTGAAATTTTGAAAATTCATTCGAAAAACAAACCGTTTGATCATGACGTTGATCTTAAAATTATTGCTCAGCGGACTCCGGGGTTTTCCGGCGCGGATCTTGCAAATCTTGTGAACGAGGCGGCAATTTTTGCGGCGCGCCAAAGCAGGAAGAGAATCATTCAAGCGGATCTTGCGAGCTCCATTGAGAAAGTCCTTCTTGGGCCGGAACGGAAAAGCAAAATCCTTTCCGACAAAGAAAAGAAAATATCCGCGTATCACGAGGCGGGGCATGGTCTTCTTGCGGCGTCTTTGCCAAATGCCGACCCGGTACACAAAATTACGATTGTCCCGCGCGGGAGAACAGGCGGATTTACCATGAAACTCCCTTCGGAGGATCGCCACTACTTCTCGCGTGCGCAATTCCTTGACGAGATCGCAGTGTCCCTCGGCGGATATGTAGCGGAAAAGATTGTTTTTGGAGATCTTACGACCGGCGCGTCTGACGATCTCAAAAAAGCAACTGATATTGCGAGAAATCTCGTCACACGCTACGGGATGTCCGACAAGATCGGGCCGATTGTGCTCGGTGAACAAGAGGAGCTTATTTTTCTCGGAAGAGAAATCTCGACCGAAAAAAATTACTCAGAAGAAACCGCGCGGCTCGTTGATCAAGAAATAAAGCGGATTCTTGACGAAGCAAATAAAAAAGCAAACGCGATAATCGTAAAAAAACGCGCAAAGCTTGACGAAATTGCACGCATTTTGATAGAACGGGAGACAATCGAGAAAGATGAGTTCGAGCGGATTATCAAAGGAAGCGGCGGAGAGAAACCGCTTGCTGTCCGATCTCGAATCCCAACACAACAAAAAACGACATAAGGGGTATGTAGCTCAACGGTAGAGCGTCTGTCTTATACACAGATGGTTCCTGGTTCGAATCCAGGCATACCCATCATCACAAAATCCCGCATTGCGGGATTTTGTGATGGATAAGCACCCTCTCATTTGATATAGTGGAGAGTATATGGACGAACAACCATTTGCCACGCGATCACCCTTTTCGGCGTTATGGCGGTTCCCGTTATTATTGCGGTTGCAAATGCCGTTCTTGAGAAAATTGAATCTCCGCTCGTGTTTCTTACTTGGATCGCAAGCTCGGTCGCAGGCATTCTTGCCGAAATCGCCCTTATCGCAGTCGTTGTCCGCGACGGGATGCCGGAAGGCGGCATTGGCGGCGCATACCAAACAAGCATCCGCCTCCTTATTCCGTTTCTTATTGTAAGTTTTCTTGCTTCGCTCGCGGCAGTAGGCGGATTTTTCATTCTTGTGGTTCCTGCGTTCATTATTTCTGTTTTTCTTTTCTTTTCGTACTACGTCCTTGTTGCCGAAGGGAAACGGGGGCTTGATGCGCTTATTGGAAGCTGGCACTACGTTCAGGGGTACGGAAGCGCGGTCCTTTGGCGATTGATTTTTCTCGGCATACTATCTTTTCTTGCATCAATTGTCGTTGCCTTCCTTACTGGCGGGCTTAAACCGGTTATTACACAAAGTATCTCCTCACCGAAAGATATTTCTCTTTGGGGCCAGCTTGTGAGTATTGTTCTCACAAATCTTGTTTTCTATCCGATAGGAGTGGTCTACGGCGCCCATCTTTATAAAGCCCTCCGAAATGTAAAAACCAAGGAGGTTTTGCCGGATGAAAGCCGAAGAATAAAAAAACTCCTTATGGGCGCAATGGCGGTTGGTATCATCGGAATCATCATTTTGATCGCGTTTACGGGATTTGCGCTTGTGAATCTTCTCAAGGGGCTTGACGTATGGCCTCTTCCGGAAAGAGAAAAAGGAAATTCTGTTCCGGGACTTACTGCTTCATTAGGATCTGCGCCAATTCTCGAACTCTTCCGCTTGGGACAATAACGATGAGTGAGAATATCATAAAACCGCGTTCAAGCCGCGGTTTTATGATGGTAGATACGTGATTTTGTTCTCTTCTGAAGATTGAAGAGCACATTTGTATTGACAGGTAATGTGTGATAGAAATACTGCTAGCATCGGTTCCTTACAAATTTGGGAGGAGGAGAACCCTCATGGGCCAAAATAGACATCGTGAGTCCCAACAGACTATTCAGATCGGTATGCCCTCAATGGGCATCTACGGCACATTTCTGAAAAAAGCTATTGAGAAAGCGCTGGCGGGAGTAGGAGTTCCCAACGTGAGAATAAATCTTGCGCCGCCGATAACCAGAAAAACCATCAATCGCGGCGCGCAGTTTATGGACGAGAATATGTGTTTGCCGGCTAAAATTATCCTTGGAAGCATTCTTGAGCTTAACGAACGAGGGAACCAGACCATTGTTGAGTGGGATAACTGCGGCGATTGTCGGCAGAAAACATACTGCCTTGTTCACCAGAGCATCTTGCGTCAGCACGGCATTGACGTCCGGATCCTCGCCGCACAGCCGAGAAATATAGCGGGATGGCTTCAAGAGATTGTTTCGGGCTTTTCGAGGAGAAAACAGCGTCAGTTTATTCGTGCTGTTGTGAGAAGTCTTTGGGAATTCGACACCCGGCTTATGGAACGACAAGCACGTCCTTCCGGAGACAAACCAAAGATCGGCATCTGCGGAGAAATCTACACCGTTCTTGAACCCGCGGCTAATCTTGGTTTGATTTCTCGGCTCGAAGAGCAGGGAGCATACGTGCATAATGCGCTTTTGTTGAGCCAATTCGTGTACTATGACCTTCTTGAGGAAAAAAATAGGGCAACATGGGCTGTGACGTTTGCGTATCTTGGGATGTTTGACGAACTCAGGAAGTGGTGTATTGGGAAGATGAGACGGCCCGATATTGACCACGCCATTTTCAAGAAATCAAAAGCGGTTACGGAAAAATATTTTCCGCGGCACTCGGTCGGCGGACATGGAAAAGAAAGTGTAAC
>CAYHJX010000078.1:0-3019 GCA_964357005.1 uncultured Candidatus Saccharibacteria bacterium
CCCCGGCCTTTAGGCCGGGTTGTAACGGGGTTCATTCCGCCATTATCGATGAAACGAATGGGCTTCATGGCGTGCGCGATACGCATGCCCTTTTGAGTCTGGTAGATTCTCCTGCGCAAAAAGTTTTTGGCAAAGAACTATACCCAACAATTTTTGACAAAGCGGCATTTTATGCGCGAAGTATTATTATGAATCACCCATTCGTTGACGGAAATAAACGAACAGGAATCACAACCGCATCTGTATTCCTTGAGAACAATGGATACGAGATGATCGCCCGCGAAGGCGAATTTGAAGAACTTGCACTGCGCATTATTTCAGAAAAGATGGATATCGCGAAAATCGCCGATTGGCTGAAATCCCGTTCAAAAAAAATCCGAAAGTCGGGAAAATAATTGTTTACGAAGAACAAAATATTACCTTTTTCGACTATTTGACAGTGTCTTTCATACAGATTTATAGTGATACCACGGTACCGATACTTCCATGGCATTGACAAAAAAAGATCTATCCCAAATAAAAGGGGTTGTCCACGATGAAATCGAAAACCTTGCGCGAATTGTCGCAAGGGGTTTTGAGGGTGTTGAAAAACGCTTTGAACAAGTAGATAAGCGCTTTGAACAAGTAGATAAGCGATTCGAGAGGATTGATGGCCACCTACTTCATATTGACGCGCGACTTGATACTATTGAACACGATATCGCAGATATCAGAAAACACTTCGTATATCGGGACGAATTTGAAGATGTCATCGCCCGAATTTCGGCAATCGAGAAAAAACTCGGGATGAAAAGCGGAAAATAGGAAAAACTGCAATTATCTTTCCTAAGAAAAGACTCAAAAATGGTTCGAGCGTCCGCTTGGTTGCGAGACGCTCGTTTGTTACTTTCTCCAGTTAATAAAGGGGGTTTATCCGCCTTCGCCAGAAGACCACGGGCGTAAGCCCGTGGATGCCCGGCCTTCGCAGCCGTAGCGGCTGCTACGGCGGAGTGGGCAATGCGAAGTGCGGACCCTCCGAAGCTCGAAGAGCGAAGGAGGGTGCTTCGGCGGATTCCGCCGAAGAAATGAAGGATACCACGGGCGTAAGCCCGTGGAGGCTTCATTGATAAATTGAATGGTCGCCGACTGAATGAAACCAGATAGTATCTTTTTTCGCGAATTCAAAAATAATTCGATATCTGCCGTCTATACTAAATGCCCGAAATTCTTTCAAGCGTCCAGTACGTTTATGAGTATCCAATCGCGGATCGAATGGATTTTTCCGAAATATCTTCTCCTGCTTTTCCGCGAGGTCTTTTACCTCTTTTGGAAGTTTTTTATACTCCCTTGCAAATTTCGGAGAATAGTAGATCTCCATTTAAAGAAACTACCGCAAATCTTTTAAAGACCGTAACACCCGGCCTTTCCCGCGACGGATATCTCGACGGCTTTCCTCCAGGTCTAGAGCGAGCTTCCCCTCCATCCACGACCGCACGAGCATACGGAAAAATTCGCTCTTTGTAGAAAAGTGGCCTTTCCGTGCGCCTTCTTCCACTGCTTTTGCCATCTCTTTAGGAAGAGAAATATTTATAATACTTCGCATACTTGGAGTCAACAATTTAACGCAACGGATATGAGTACAATATATCCGTATGCGCACCACCACACACTACCGGCGGCTCTCGTCCGCCGAGCGCGAGGAGGTGAGCCGGGGCCTCGCGCAAGAAGAGCGTATCTCGGCAATAGCACGACGTTTGGGTCGATCGCCAAGCACGGTATCAAGGGAAGTGGAACGGAACAGCGGGAAGAGCGGGTATCGCGCGTTCTCTGCGGGCAGGCGCGCGAAGGAGCACGCATCCTCCCGCAGAAAGGGCAAGAGTCGGCTGGCGCACGAGGATCGTCTGCGGCAGTTTGTAGTAGAGAAGCTCACGCAGCGTTGGTCGCCCCGAGAGATCGTCATCCGCATGCAAGAAGAGTATCCTCAAGATATAGGTATGCGCATCTCTCACGAGGCGATCTACCGATACATCTATGTCCTCCCACGTGGGCAGCTCAAGTGCGCGCTCATCAGAGCATTGCGGCAGGAGCGGGCATACCGGAGAAAGCAGCAGCGCGGAAACAATGAGGAAGCACGAGGGAAAATCGCCAATATGCTCTCTATTGAGGAGCGACCCCCAGAGGTTGCCGACCGCGCCATCCCCGGCCACTGGGAGGGTGATCTCATCATGGGCAGGTACAAGCGCACCGCGCTGGGGACGTTGGTCGAACGCACGACACGCTACACCATGCTCGTTCCACTGAAGACCAAGGATGCCGCGAGTGTCCGCCGCGCGTACACCAAGGAACTCAGATCACTACCAAAAGAGATTGCCAAAACGCTGACCTATGACCAGGGAAAAGAGATGAGCGAGCACGAGCAATTCACCATTGATACCGGCATCCAGGTATACTTCGCCCACCCCGGCTCTCCATGGGAACGCGGAACGAATGAAAACACCAACGGCTTGATCCGACAGTATTTCCCCAAGGGGACGGAATTCGACAAGGTACCCGTTCGCGAGATCAAGCGCGTCCAGCGCGAGCTCAACGATCGCCCTCGCGCCGTGCTACACTACAAGAAACCCGATGAAGTTATTAACCAACTTGTTGCGTTAAAAGTTTGAAACCAAGTAGTAAAAAATACTGAAAAAATATTTGTAACAATTTGTATTACAATCCTATCCAAAGAACCCGCTCCCGTCAAGAACCTCCGAAAATGGTTCGAGCGTCTCGCCTATTGGCGGACGCTCGTTTGTTCCTCCTCCGGAAATAATTCCGGTATTTGGTTTTTCGAAAAGGTGCTAGTCGTCAGTGCGGCCGCGGCGCATCTTCGGCTTGGGCCGGCCGCCGCGCTGAGGGTTCTGGAACGTCTCCTCGCTACCCCGCTTCTTTTTGGCCTTCTTTGGCTTCTTCTCGCTTGCGAGCGGAACTACGACCGCCCGCGAAAACGTGAAGTCAAGCCGCCGCTTGACCTCGTCTGGCATTGGGGTGTGACGCAACT
>CAYHJX010000079.1:0-2958 GCA_964357005.1 uncultured Candidatus Saccharibacteria bacterium
ATACTCGGGCGTGCGCCAGACCGTGTCGGGCGACAGGATGTGGATCGTGCCGTTGTGTATTGGCCCCATTATTACGGGAGTCTCTATTCAGAGACTGATCGACATCTTTCTTATACCTCAACTTCCGCGTTTTCAAAAGTCCATATGTTTTGGCAGCAGTTTTGTATCCACCAGTTTTTTGCCTTCGCACTCGAAGAGTTTCTTGCGGATATTAAATCCGAAGAGTAATACGCACGCTCGCCGCCGCCTTACACTTCCATGACCCGCGACCACCGTCCGGCAGTTATTGCAATCGTCGGACCGACTGCTTCGGGAAAGTCGGCGTTTGCGGTTCAAATCGCAAAAAAATTCAAAGGCGAGGTTGTCTCGGCCGACTCCCGGCAGGTATACAGAGGCCTTGATATCGGAACCGGAAAAATCAGAAAGTGCGAGATGAAAGGAATCCCGCATCATCTCATAGATATTCGAAACCCGCGGGAGCAGTATAGCGCAGCGGAATTCAAAGAAGACGCGGAGAAAAAAATCAAGGAAATTTTTCTGCGGGGAAATATTCCTGTCGTCGCCGGCGGAACCGGATTTTGGATTGATTCGCTTTTGTTCGGGCTTTCCATCCCTGAAATTCCGCCAAATCCCGCGCTGCGGAAAAAACTTGAGAAAAAACCAGTCGAGGAACTCTTCGGGATACTCAAGAAACTCGACCCGAACCGCGCGCGTTCAATCGACAAAAAAAATCCGCGCCGGATTATCCGCGCGATTGAAATTGCCCAGCGCCTCGGCCGCGTACCACCAATCAAAAAAAAATCTGCATATCGCGTCCTCTGGATCGGAACCAAGCAAAATAAACATATACTTCTCCAACGAATCCACACACGGCTCCTCACGCGCGCACGAAACGGCCTTTTCGAAGAAGGGAAAAAACTTAGGAACAGGGGACTCCCTTGGAAACGGTTCTATGAACTAGGGCTCGAATACCGATACATTGCGGACGTCCTGCAAAAAAAACAAAGCAAAAAAAACGCGCTTCAGGAGCTTGAGCGCGCCATAGGACATTACGCCCGGCGACAACTCGTTTGGTTCAAGCGAAACAAAGGTATTCATTGGGTCAAAAACAATCGTGAGGCGGAACGCCTCGTCCGGACATTTCTTACGAACTCCCCCGCTCTGCAAGGCCGTTTCCGCTCCACCGGTACGGTGTGAACCCCCACACCACGGCCTTCCGGCCGTGGCATCCAACGATTCGCTTCGCGTTTGACGGCCATTCCTCCACGGGCTTCCGCCCGTGGCTTCATGGTGTGGGGGTGAAAAAAACCCTGATTGATTTTTTTATTTTATACTCCGTAAGCACCGCCTCAAGAGTAAGACCGCGGTTTTGCAAAACGCGGGACAGAAAATCTCGGCGCGCGGTTGGAAATAAAATAAGCATTCGATAGTCCTCAAAATCCATCCCATAGACGTCGCGCGCGACGGCCGCGGAATTTTGCTTCGCGCTACCGCGTATATTCTTCTCGACCCGTTCGCTCACCTCAATTGCAAATCCGTCTATAAACGTATTCCCTTCCTCGGCAACAATCTTATCTTCGATAAGGTAGAGAAGCGCGCGGCGCCTGATATCATTGCGCAGACCCTTATATGCCGGGAGCGAATAATTGATCTCCGATTCTCCGGCGCGACGCCGCTCGTAATTTTCATAATGCTCTGTTGCTTCGGATACGGCATCCCATGCGCTCACCATGATAAGAGAACCTCCGACAACGGCAACGGGATACGTATGCGTGGCATACGCAAATACGAATGACGTTGCGACAAGAATGGCAAGCGCAACAATGGCGTATCGAATCGCGTAAAGCAACGCTGAAAATATCGTATACATTGATCAGGGGGATAGTATCTTTCGTATTGATTCCGCGACGCGCGACCACAACGAATGATCTTCTCCGGACGGGGCTACGCGAGCGGCCTCTTCTGCTACCACGACGGTAACGGATTCCCCGGGAAGCTTCAAATTGAATCGTTCTTTTGCCTCCCGCTCGATAGCAGAAAGCGTGCCGAGCCGGTCAAGCTCCCGGCGCATATTTTCATTTTGTTCCTCAAGAATTCGCAACCGCTCATCACGGCCCTGTTTCTCCCGATATATCGTAAGCGCCTGACGGGTGCGCTCATATCCTCCCCATGCAAAGAGAAAAAACACCGCGCCAAGAATGCTGAGTCGTACTGCTATTTTGACGGCCGACGCTCGTTTCATTATAATAGGATAATGTCAGTCCGTATAGAGAAATCCTGCATCCACAATGTTTGGAAAGAAAAAAACAATTAAAATCCTGTGGGCCATTGTGTCAGTACTCTCCGTTCTCTCAATGATTGCCTACCTCTTGTTCCCGCTTTTCATCTAGGTCCGGGAATACACCCATTCTATCATTCTCGGTACTGAAACGCACCCCGGCCGCGCGTGGGCTATGTTCGCTTTTTCAGAATCTTGAGAAATACTTCGGGAGAAATCTCGACAGATCCCCGTTCTTTGAGCTTTTTCTTCCCTTTTTTCTGTTTTTTCCAGAGCTTCATCTTTCTCGTCCGGTCGCCGCCGTAGAGGTATCCGGTCACGTCTTTTCGAAGCGCGGGGATTGTTTCTCGGGCAATAATCCGCCCGCCAAGAGCCGCCTGAAGCGCAATCGGAAAAAGCGCGCGAGGCAGAATGTCTTTGAGCGCCCCAACCCGGACACGGGCAATATAATCCGCTTTTTGGCGCGGAATAACCTCGGAGAGCATTACCTTCCGTTCTCCTGCAACCAATATATCAAGGCGTACCACATCGGCCGTGCGGTATCCGGCAATCTCGTATGCCATGGAGGCAAACCCGAAAAAAACGCTTTTCAGGGGGTCATAAAAATCTATGGTTGTTTCCCTCTCGGGGGGGGGGGTGAGGGCCGGTTTGGAAAAGACTGCCGGGGGGGTTGGGGGTAT
>CAYHJX010000080.1:0-2730 GCA_964357005.1 uncultured Candidatus Saccharibacteria bacterium
AACACGTTGGTCTTTCGGTTGAGGAGACCGTCTTTACCCCCCTTGCCGCGGCCGAAGCAGTCCTTACAAAACGACAAAAGGAGCTCGGGGCTGTCCTATTGGACATTGGCGGCGGGACCGCAAGCTTTATTGTCTTTGAAGAAGGCGTTCCCATGCATGCAGGCGTGCTTCCCATAGGCGGCGGCCATATCACAAACGACATTGCGATTGGATTTCGGACACATGTTGATGTCGCAGAAGCAGTCAAGCTTGCGTATGGGTCATGCCTTCCCGACGATCTTCCCAAGCGGGAGAGCATCCGTCTTGCCGACTTTGTGGAAGGGGAAAGTGCGGTATATCCGCGCCGCGAACTTGCCGAAATTATCGAGGCGCGCATGGGGGATATTTTTGAATTGCTTGGACGGGAGCTCAAAAAAATAAACCGGATGCAGTTACTCCCCGCGGGCATCATTGTGGTGGGCGGGTCTTCGCTCCTTGCGGGAGTTGTTGAACTTGCGCGGCGGGAAATGCGTCTTCCGATCGAACGGGGAGCACTTCAGACATTTACTGGTTTCATTGACGAAACGCACGCGCCGTCGTGCGCTCCAGCGCTTGGGGTTGTGCTGTGGGCAAACAAAGCGATCCGCGAAGGAAGAAATTCGTGGAACAGGGAATTTTCTTCGCTGTCGGATAACGGATGGGTGCGGTGGCTCCGGTCCCTTATTCCGTGACGCAAAGAGGGTTGCATAGTTTTAAGAGACGTGATACGAATGGTCTCAAGAGATACTTCCGGGAAGAGAGGACATATTCATCCCGTTACCAGGAAACCATGGGTGTAAGGCCGTGGAGGAACGGAGTATCGTCCCAAAGGGTCTTGAGAGATACCACGGCTCTAAGGCCGTGGTAACGGGATTCATGAGAACCGGACTGTCTTATATATATGCCCCAGCTAAAGCCTGACATAGAAACATACGCGCGGATCAAAGTTGTTGGTATTGGAGGCGCCGGAGGAAAAGCAGTCACGCGCATGGTAAACCATCGGATCAACGGCGTTGATTTTGTGACGATTAACACGGACGCGCAGGATCTTCACGGGACAAAAGCGCGCACAAAAATTCATATCGGGAAAAATCTTACCAAGGGACTTGGCGCCGGCATGAATCCTGAAGTCGGGCGGCAAGCCGCCGAGGAAAACCGTGATGAGATTCATGAGGCGCTCAAAGGATCTGACATGGTGTTTCTCACCTGCGGGCTCGGCGGAGGAACCGGGTCTGGCGCAGGTCCCATTGTTGCCGAGGCCGCGCGGGATGCCGGAGCATTGGTCATCGGCGTCATTACAAAACCGTTTTCGTTTGAAGGCGAACAGCGCAAGCGGATTGCCGACGAATCATGGTTTCAGCTTCGCGATCGCGTGGACGCATTGATTACGATTCATAACGACCGGCTTCTGGGGATTATCAACAAAGAGACGTCGCTCTTAAACGCGTTTTTAATTTGTGATGATGTATTGCGTCAGGCAGTCCAGGGAATTTCGGATCTCATCATAACGCCCGGCGTCATCAATGTTGATTTTGCGGACGTGCGCGCGATTATGGCTGATGCGGGAACCGCACTCATGGGTGTTGGCTATGGGACAGGAGAAGAGCGCGCCGTTGCCGCGGCAAACGCCGCGATCAATTCGCCGCTTCTTGATGTTTCGATTGACGGAGCGCGCGGGGTCTTATTCAACGTATCCGGAGGGCCGGACCTTACCATGTGGGAAATCAATGAGGCGGCGCGCGTTATCACCAATTCCATTGACCCGGGCGCAAAAGTCATATTCGGGGCGGTGCATGACGAAGAATTGAAGAAAGGCGAAGTGAAAATAACGGTCATTGCGACCGGATTTACCGAAGCCCGGGCTTTGAAGCCCGCTGAAGCAGGCGAGCCGGCCCATCCGGTCAAGCGGTTCGCTCCCCAGGAAGCGCGACCGGCAAAAGAAGCGGTTGAGGAGCCGGAGTCAGAGTGGGATGCCGTGCCTGCGTTTCTCCGCCGAAAACTCAAATAAGCGTTTTTCGTTTTCCGGAGATATCGGACGCCACTGAAAATTCGCTTTCGGCGGTTTTTTTGTTTGCTCTTCCGCGGGACTCTCTCGGGCCGCGGCACGCGGTTTCACGGGCATTTTTTTGTGAAATGATGAGCTGATATATAACACCAGAAAATTTGTATTCCTCTTTGTCAACAAAATGCAGGTTATCCCCAGATTTTTTTTGACGGCCCGCATGCGCGCGTGCGTATAATGAAGGTAGGATTGTATGCTCCATGAGGAGTATGCAATACGTACAATATCACTTCCCACAGATAGAGAAGAAAGAAGTGAGGGAGAATTCTCTTTCGCCCGGGACGGAAACCGAGGGGGCGGAAGAGAATTTTTATCTCTTCTTTTTTCTCATCGTTCTATTCGTATCTTTTTACTCCATTATTTTCTTAATATCTGAATCCATTTGAGAATGCGGAGCAACCAGGTTCTCCCGTGATTCACAAAAGGATCCTCTCACCTTTTATGCGAACTAAAGTGTTGCGCCGCGACTCCTTCCGGATGCGGTCAAATCCGAATCACTCGATTTCATTGAAGCGGCGATTCACCAAAACAGGAATTCATCCGTTTGACGAGGTGGAGTGGCGGACGCATACGGAAGTCGTCAGGCGCCACGACCGCCCAAAAGAGGAACGCGAACTCGAGTTCCCCGCGATCTGGACTCACAACGCCGC
>CAYHJX010000081.1:0-2707 GCA_964357005.1 uncultured Candidatus Saccharibacteria bacterium
AAGCCCTTTGTCCGCGGTGACAACAAGGAGGACAGATTTTTTCACGTCTCGTGATACAAGCAACTTCGGTTTTCTGTCCGTTCGGGAAAGGAGATTTTGAAGGATTTCAAGCGACGCAACCGCATACGGACGCGCCTGAATTGCAAATTGCTGGGCTTTGCGCATTTTTGCTGCAGACACAACTTCCATTGCTTTTGTAATCTGCGACGTATTCCGGACTGACCGAATACGGGACTTAATTGCTTTTGTAGAAGACATGCTATTTCGTATGGAAAAATTCGCCAAGGACTTTTTTAAGCGCGTTTTCAATTTCAGGCGTGATATCGCGTTTTTCCCGGAGCGCCTGAAAAATCTCTTCGCCGTAGAGTCGGCCAATATATTCAAGAAGTTCTTTTCCTCGGCTGTCGACATCAGCTGGCGCGATGGAATCAAAATAACCGTTTGTGCCGGCGTAGAATAAAACAACCTGATGTTCAAACGGCATGGGGTTCCGCTCCCCTTGCTTTAAAACTTCTGACAGGCGCTGGCCGCGCTCAAGGCGCTTTCGCGTTGATTCATCGAGATCAGACGCAAACTGCGCAAATGCCGCAAGTTCGCGGTATTGAGCAAGTTCAAGCCGGAGCCGCCCTGCAACCTTTTTCATTGCTTTTGTCTGCGCCGCTGACCCCACGCGCGAAACCGAAAGGCCGACATTTACCGCGGGCCGGTTCCCTTGGAAAAAAAGCTCGGGTTCAAGATAAATTTGTCCGTCAGTGATTGAAATGACGTTTGTGGGAATGTAGGCGGACACATCTCCCAATTGCGTTTCGATGATCGGAAGCGCGGTAAGAGATCCGCCGCCTTTTTCTTTGGACAATTTTGCTGCTCGCTCAAGAAGGCGCGAATGGAGGTAAAAAATGTCTCCGGGATATGCTTCGCGGCCCGGCGGGCGGCGCAACAGAAGCGAGAGCTCACGGTACGCCCACGCGTGTTTCGACAAATCATCGTAGACGACAAGCGCGTCTTCGCCTTGGTGCATGAAATATTCGCCTATCGCGGCTCCGGCATAGGGCGCAAGATACCAAAGAGATGCCGGAAGGGACGCGGGCGCGGAGATAACGATGGTATATTCAAGTGCGCCTTCTTTTTCGAGCGTTGAGACGAATGACGCGATTTTCGATTCCTTCTGGCCGATTGCAACATAGATGCAATAGACCTTTTTAGTGCCGGAATCGCGTCCTTGGTTGATGATGGTATCAATCGAAATGGAGCTTTTTCCGATTTGCCGATCGCCGATCAGGAGTTCGCGCTGTCCCCTGCCGATCGGGATCATGGAATCAATTGCTTTTATGCCGGTATGGAGAGGCGTATTCACCTGCTCGCGTTCGATAACCGAAGGCGCAGTCCGCTCAATGGGGTGCCATACTCCGGCTTTTTCAGACGAAAACACCGGGCCCCGGCCGTCCTGCGGCTCGCCTAAGGGATTTATGACGCGCCCCACGAGCTCTTTTCCGACCTGGATCGAAAGCACGCGCCCGGTTGTCTTTACCGGATCGCCTTCGCGGATCTGCGATGAATCACCGAGGATGATCGCGCCGATGGATTCTTCTTCGAGGTTGAACGCGATGCCATGCACAATTCCTTCCCGTGTCTCAAACGCAAGCATTTCCTGGGACGCCGCGTCCGCCAGGCCGTAAATCCGCGCAATGCCGTCGCCCACCTCAATGACGCGGCCAATTTTCTCCGCCTTCATTTCTTTTCGAAATCCCTCGATTTCGCTTCGCAGATGGTCAATGATAAAATCCGTCATGAATGGATGCGCGGTGCGAGCATGCGATCAAGAATTGACTTTCCCGATGCGTCAACCACCAATTCGTCGTCTATTATTATTTTGATTCCCGCGAGAATGCCGGAATCAACTACCTCGCGGATAATTGCGTCTTTTCCGAATAAGCGGGAAATTTCATTTCTCCGCGAAGGCGCGAGCGCTGCAGCCGACTCAAGCAAAACCTTCCGCCGTCCTCGTTTCTTCAGATAGGCGCGCCGGATCGTTCGGATGATTTCCTCGACCCGGGAAAGTCCGCGCTCGCGGACAATCAAGAAAAAAAAGCGCTTGGTGATGCGGCGCATCTCGTCATGGGTCTTTCCGTGAGTTGCCTCAAGATAGGCAGCCCGATAGCTTGAAAGCCGGTTTTTCATTGTTTTCTCATGGCGGTACTCGCCTCTTTGAGCGCTTCAGTAATAAGAGCGGTATCCCGGACATCCGGCGGAATGCCCCCGAGCACCTTTGATACGGCAAGGCGAACCAATTCTCGGGCATTTTGGGTGACATCAGCCGTCATCTCTGCTTTTTCTTCCTCTATGCGCCGACGCGCTTCGGCGACGATTGATGTCGTCTTGTCTGCCGCATCCTCAAGGATTTCTGCTTTTCTTTTTTCTGCGGACTCTTCACCCTTTGCAACTATGGCAATCGCTTCGGTTCGGGCGTCGCGGAGCGTTGATTCCTTCAAGACCCCAATTTCCTGCATGCGCTCCTCCGATTCCTCTTTCAGTCGGATGCCTTTTTCGATTTCGGCTTTGCGCTTTTTCATCGCGGAGAGGATCGGGCCGTAGGCATATCGTTTTAGAAGGAATAAAAGAATAAAAAAATTCACCGCCTGCGCAAGGAGGAGTCGCGCGTCAATGCCGAAATGCCGGACGAAATCTTCCATAGCCCTCCTAACCGAAT
>CAYHJX010000082.1:0-2574 GCA_964357005.1 uncultured Candidatus Saccharibacteria bacterium
TTTGGGCTTTTTAGCGATGGGCCACGGGGGAGGCCATGGCAGCTGTCTTGCGGCAAGGGCTGAAGGCGCGCCTTGCCCGGAAAGCAATCCTTTGGCCTACGTTAATTTTCACTTTGGCGCCCTTAAGACTTTCTCCCAAGCAGTTCTCGAAAACGGCATTTCAGGCGTCTTTATTCTTTTTTCTCTTGTTATTTCGCTTCTTGTTTTTGCGAAAAGTGAGTCGAGCCAAATCGCGGCTTTGGAACCAAAGAGATATTACCGCAAGCTTTTATTGTTCTCGCCTTTTCCTATTACCGTAGCCACAAATCACTGGCTGGCTCTGCACGAGAATAGTCCGTCGTTCTATTAAGACGCGCGTAGAAGACGCTTTCCATTCGTAAGCGTTTGATCGCGCGTCATCCAATCCCTTTAGTCAGGGGATTTTTCTTTTGTCGGTAAAAATAATCAAAATAAAAATGAAAACCAAAAACATTATTACATCTATCACTATTATCGCAGTCATTCTTGGAGTCGCGATTTGGATCGGAAAACCCGCAACAGGCCCGAACCAAGAAGCAAATATAAGTTCTTTGGGCGTGAAAGGCGCTCTTTCGTCGGATGAACTCTCTTACGATTTCGGGACAATTTCGATGGCTGCCGGCAAGGTTAGCTACTCATTTCGAATCAAAAACTCCGGAGCCGAGTCAATTACGATCTCACAGATTTATACTTCCTGTATGTGCACTTCAGCCACTCTGATTTTAGGTGAGAAGCGCACCGGCCCCTTTGGCATGCCTGGCCACGGCTTTCTCCCGAAGATCAATAAAGTCATCGGTCCTGGCGGGGAGGCCGCTCTAGAAGTTGTTTTTGATCCGGAGGCGCACGGTCCGGCCGGAGTCGGTCCGATAGACAGGGTTGTTTATCTAGAAAACAATTCCGGCGCCACGCTCGAGTTGGGAATTAAAGCCAATGTGAAGCCCTAACATGACGAAACGGCTTATTATTCTTGTCGCTATCGCGATCTTGCTCTTTGGCGCAGTCCTCCTCTTTCGTTCATCGAGTTTCGGAACGTCGGCTCTCTGGAATTTGAGTCGGGAAGGCAAGTGGCTCGTGCCGCTTGTTGGCGTGGCTGCTTTGATTGATAGCATTAACCCGTGCGCTTTCTCGATTTTGATTTTGACGATCGCGTTCCTAGCGAGCCTGGGTCGACTTCGTTCAAGCATTCTTATGGTCGGCAGTTCCTATATTCTCGGCATCTTCTTTGTCTATATTCTGATCGGTCTGGGAATACTTCAGGCGCTCCATTTATTCAACACGCCGCATTTCATGGCGAAGGTAGGTGCCTCGCTCCTTATTGTGCTTGGCGGGATAAACATCATAAACGAATTCTTCCCGAATTTTCCGATCAAGCTGCGGATACCACAGGCTACTCACAGCAAGATGGCCGCGCTCATGGAGAAGGCCTCGATGCCGACGGCTTTTGTCCTGGGCGGGCTCGTGGGACTCTGCGAATTTCCCTGTACCGGCGGGCCGTACTTGATGGTTTTGGGACTGCTTCACGACCAGGCGACTTACCTCACGGGAATTGGCTATCTTTTCTTCTATAACCTCATCTTTGTTCTGCCGCTTGTGATCATCCTTCTTATAGCAAGCGAGAAGACGCTACTTGCGAAAGTCCAAGCGTGGAAAAAAGAGGAGTCGAAAAAGATGCGGCTTTGGGGGGGCTTGGCTATGGTCGGTTTAGGCCTCGTAATATTCTTTCTATAAAAATCCATGGACACTCAAAAAGAATTCGAATCAATCATAAAAAAAGTCGAAGCAATGAAGAAAAGCGGCGCGATTGATTTATCTACTGAAGAGGATTTGAGCTTAGCCGTGATGAACCTCGTGAGTTTGGAAGAGCATTTTTTCTTCACCGGCGAGAAAACCGGAAAGCCTGCGTATTTCGATCTTTTAGTGGAAGTTCGGGAAATTAGAAAAAAACTTCTCGGGAAATTGATTGATAAGCACGAGGGAGAAACCTGGTGCGTCACAAAACACTTGCTTGCGGCCACAATGCGACTCATAGAAGTTGGCGCTAAGCTTCGCGCGACCGGGAAAAAGACGGAAGCAGAGGAGATTTTTGATCAGGCTTACGGGGCTTACTCAATGTTCTGGGCGCTTCGCTTGAAACTAATTGATATTTCTGGATTCAAGAAAGCAGCGGCGAGTAATAAGCCGTGGACATTCAAAGATATCGTCGAGAAATTAGTTGACTGCTGTGATGAATAAAAAGCTCATCCTTCCCTTAGTTATTGTGCTCGTAGCGCTCGCGTTTGGTTTATTTCTTTTCCGGCCTTCGAAATACGCAAGCGGGGAGTTGGATTCGTTTGCTAAGTGTCTCGCTGAAAAAGGCGCGGTGATGTACGGCGCGGCATGGTGTCCGCATTGCCAGAATGAGAAAAAGGCATTCGGCAATTCTTTCCGTTTTGTTCCGTATGTTGAATGCCCGGACGAACCGCAAAAATGTCTTGCCGCGGGAGTCGGAGGCTACCCAACCTGGATTTTTCCAGACCCTTCGACGAGCTCAGGGCAAGCGTGGAAGAAATTGGAGGG
>CAYHJX010000083.1:0-2403 GCA_964357005.1 uncultured Candidatus Saccharibacteria bacterium
GGATTATGTGCTCATCACTGTTGGAAAAAAGGCGAACGACTACTATGAGCGACGAAATAAACCAATCCAAGACCGATTCGTCAAATTCGGGGACTATGCGCACCTTGACGAAACACTTCCTGTTGCAAAAACCGTTATTGACGGGTTTCTCTACGGCATATGGGACGAGGTTGACGCGGTTTACACTAATTTCCGGTCAACGCTCAAACAAGAGACCGTTCTCAAACGGATACTGCCGGTAACTGAAGCAGGTATCCGGGAAATCGTGGAAGCACTTCTCCCGGAACGGGGAAGATATGCGGAACTCCGCGAGGAACGCCATGCGGCTTTCCGCTATTCCTATGAATATCTTTTTGAGCCATCACCCGATGAAATTTTGAATGATTTGATCCCCCAACTTTTGCGGATGCAGATTCATCACATGATTCTTGAATCAAATGCGTCCGAGCACTCGGCGCGCATGGTCGCAATGAAAAACGCTTCTGACAACGCGCGTGAGCTCATCGGGGAACTGACGCTTGAATTTAATAAATCCCGCCAGTCCAGCATCACCCGTGAACTTACCGAAATTACCGCAGGACGAGAAGCATTAGAAGCGTAACACAATATGAAAGGAACTGTCTCACAGATCATCGGCCCGGTCGTAGACGTCGAATTCGAAGAAGGAAAACTTCCGGCGATTTTCGAAGCACTCCATACAGACGCCGGTGAGCGGCGTATCACTCTTGAGGTCGCAAAACACGTTGGCGGAAACCGCGTCCGCGCGATCGCGCTTTCCTCAACTGATGGGCTTACACGTGGCGCGGATGTTCGCGCGGCCGGAAAGGGAATTTCAGTTCCGATCGGCACCCAGACCCTTGGCAGGATTTTTAACGTCCTTGGCGAGCCAATCGACCAAAAAACCGATTCTTCGTTCCCGGAGCGCTGGCCTATTCATCGGCCATCGCCGCCGCTCGTTGACCGATCCACGAAGACGGAAGTATTTGAAACCGGCATCAAAGTGATTGACCTGTTGGCTCCTTTTGTAAAAGGAGGGAAAGTCGGACTTTTCGGAGGCGCGGGTGTGGGAAAAACCGTTCTTTTGATGGAACTCATCAGAAACGTTGCTGAGGAATCAGGAGGCGTCTCGATTTTTGCCGGAGTGGGGGAACGGACGCGCGAGGGAAATGACCTATGGCGCGAAATGCGGGAATCCGGCGTCATTGAAAAAACCGCACTTGTATTCGGGCAAATGAACGAAGTGCCGGGCGCGCGGCTTCGGACGCCATTGGCGGCGCTTACCATGGCAGAATACTTCCGCGATGAAGAATCAAAAGATGTGCTTCTTTTCATTGATAATATTTTTCGTTTTTCCCAGGCGGGGTCGGAAGTATCCGCGCTCTTAGGGCGAATGCCCTCTGCCGTGGGATACCAACCAACACTTGCAACTGAAATGGGCGAGCTCCAAGAACGCATCACCTCGACCAAAAAAGGATCCATTACGTCCGTACAGGCAATCTATGTTCCGGCAGACGATATCACTGATCCTGCTCCTGCGACGACTTTTAGCCACCTTGATTCGACAATCGTTCTTTCCCGTGCGCTTACGGAACTTGGCATCTATCCCGCCGTAGACCCGCTCGCGTCGGGCTCTGTCGCCCTTGATCCGGCTATTGTAGGAAGCGAGCACTACGAAATCGCCCGCTCGGTCCAGCGAACCCTCCAGCGCTATGCCGAACTCCAGGACATCATTAATATCCTCGGCATGGAAGAGCTTTCCGAAGAGGACAAGCTCACGGTTTTCCGTGCACGGAAAATCCAGCGGTTTCTCTCCCAGCCATTTTTTGTTGCCGAGACATTTGTGGGCCGTCCCGGAAAATTCGTAAAGCGCTCCGACACCGTAAGGGGATTCAAAGAAATTCTCGAGGGGAAACATGACCAGAAACCCGAAGATGCCTTTTATATGAAAGGAAACATTGACGAAATCGAGTAGCTTTACTTACGTACACATTACTACGAAGGTACGAATAAGGTACGAAAATTACGAATATTCGTATATTCGTAGGAATTCGTAACTTCGTAGTGGTTATAGGCATTTTACAAGAATTATGAGGGTATCCGTTTATACAATAGAAAAAACACTTTTTGAAGGAGATGCGGAAAAGATAATCGCGCGCACTTCAACCGGCGAGATTACCGTGCTTGATGACCATATCCCGCTTGTTTCGAAACTCATGGGGCCTGCCATCCGCATTATTGACAAAAACCAGAAGGAACATATAATCAATTGCGGTTCCGGATTCATAGAAGTCAGACCAAAAAAGGAGGTAGTGATCCTTGGAGACACGTAACCCGCACCCGACGCCGGATTCACCCCGTTACAACCCGGAAGCTCCGGCCTTCAGGCCGGAGAGGAAGGGAAAG
>CAYHJX010000084.1:0-2382 GCA_964357005.1 uncultured Candidatus Saccharibacteria bacterium
ATAGCGCTTCAACGACCAGCGAAACAATGCTCTAACGTTTTGAGGCGCCGGTTTTCGTGTCCGCTTTGTTTGCGCCATATCGGTTTTTCTGATATAATGAAAACCGTTCTTTTTTGTTGTTCGCCATCTCACACGCTTCTCGAAGTCATATCGCTGGGGAATATTTCTATCTTGTACCGTTATGAAAAAAAGTTATTTTTTGGTTTTTAAGAAACCGCGGACAATCATCATCGCGGTGATTCTTATTCTTGGCATCGGCGGGTATTTTTGGTATCGCCAAAATGATGGTTCTCCATATGAGGTCGTAGCCGCAAAAATCATGGATCTTCGTCAGGAAGTGAGCGTGACCGGGCGCGTGGAGCCAGTCCAGTCCGTTGAGCTTTCGTTTGAAAAAGGCGGGCGCGTCAGAAGCGTTAACGTGAAAGTCGGAGACCGCGTTCTGCCGGGCGCTGTTTTGATGTCTCTGGAAAATGCCGATTTATATGCGAATCGCGATCAAGCGGCGGCGGATTTGAAAGCCCAGCAAGCGGTTCTCGACGAATATCGGCGCGGCACGCGTCCCGAAGAGATTGCTATCTACGAAGCAAAAGTGTCGAGCGCGCAGTCAAACGCCATTGATGCAGCGTCAAATCTCATTGATAAAATAGCCGATTCCTACACAAAGTCGGATGACGCGGTTCGGAACAAGGCAGACCAATTTTTCATCAGCCCCCGCGGATCAAATCCCCAGCTTTCGTTTTCGATTTCCGATTCAGCGCTTGAGTCAAAAATCGAGCAGGGGCGGTTTGTCATAGAAGGAATTCTTATGCTGTGGAATGCGTCACTCGCTTCCACAGAGGCGGATATTCCGGGGGCGCTCATTGGGGCAAAAGACAATGCGTCCTACATACGGGCATTTCTTGACGATGTCGCGCTCGGACTTTCGACGCTTTCGCCGTCAGGGGCCCTGTCGCAGACGACGATTGACGGCTACCGGACGGATATTTCAACCGCGCGGACGAACATAAATACCGCAATTGCAAATTTAACGGCGGCGGAGGAAAAACTCCGTACGGCACAGGCGGCCCATACGGTGGCCGAACGGGAACGTGCGCTTGCACAGGCCGGAAAAACCCCGGAAGAAATTGCCGCTCAAGAAGCGCGCGTTCTCCAAGCGGAAGCAAAAGTTCGGAGCGCGGAGGCGGAAATCGCAAAGACCATTATACGCGCGCCAATAGACGGCATTGTGACTGAAAAGAATATCGATCCCGGGGAAACCGTTTCTTCAAATGTTGTTATGGTAAGGATTCTTTCAGCATCGGGATTCAAAGTTGAAGCGTTTGTGCCGGAAGTTGACATCGCAAAAGTGAAAGAAGGCGATTCTTCGTCAATTACGCTTGACGCATACGGGTCTGATGTGAGTTTTGCCGCGATTGTCTCGCGGATTGATCCGCGGGAGACCATCATTGACGGCGTGGCGACCTATAAAGTGACGTTTGGATTTGTTGAAAAAGACGACCGCATCCGCGCGGGCATGACCGCAAACATTGATATTCGGACAAACGGGCGCACCGGAGTTCTTACGGTTCCCCAGCGCGCCGTGAGAACAGACGGCGGAAAAAAATATGTCGATCTCTTGGGTGCGGACGGGAAAATGCGAACTTCCGTTGAAGTTGAGACCGGCCTTAAGGGATCTGACGGAAACATTGAAATTATATCCGGCCTTTCGGAAGGTCAGGACGTAATTGTGTTTTCAAACGAGTAACGAAATGGCGTTTATCAAAGCGGACAATCTCTGGAAAGTATACGAGACAGAAGGTGTAGAGACCCCGGCGCTTCGCGGGGTTTCTTTTACAATAGAGAAAGGGGAGTTTGTCGCGGTTATGGGGCCGTCGGGATCCGGGAAATCAACGCTTCTCCATATTCTCGGGTTTCTCGACCGGCCGACACGAGGGGAGTATGTGTTCAACGGGAAGAAATTTTCGGAGCATGATGACGATGAGGTTGCAGGGATCCGGAATTCAGAAATGGGATTCGTGTTTCAAGCGTTTAATCTCCTTCCGCGGACAAGCGTCCTTGATAACGTCATGCTTCCGCTTTTTTATTCGCGCGTAAAAGAGAGTGAGTGGGTCGCGCGCGCAAAAGCGGCGGCTGATGCGGTCGGGCTCGGCCATCGGCTCAATCATCTTTCATCACAGCTTTCCGGCGGCGAAAAACAGCGGGTCGCGATTGCACGCGCCCTTGTCATGAATCCGGAAATCATTTTTGCGGATGAGCCGACCGGAAATCTTGATTCAAAATCAGGGGGCGCCATTATGGATATTTTAAGCAATTTGAACCAAACGCGCGGGCATACGGTGATTTTGATTACGCACGAGACGTATACCGCGTCCTACGCAAGTC
>CAYHJX010000085.1:0-2379 GCA_964357005.1 uncultured Candidatus Saccharibacteria bacterium
TTAAAGGAACGCGAATATGAAGCGCTTCGTGACGATTCACGAGTCAGGAATGTTGTTTCCGTGTCTCCCATTATTTTCCAGCCGGAAACGTCAGAGTTTGCGGGAGAAACCGAGCGGGGAACTCTCATTGGGTCTAATGAGGAGCTTTTCCGCATTTTCCAAGTATATCCGGTTGACGGCAGGATTTTTTCCGCGGAAGAAATGCACTACCGGGCGCTTATGGTTGTTCTTGGGTCGAAAATAAAAGACGAACTGTTTGGCCCGTCAGACGCGGTTGGAGAAACGATAAAAATAAAGGGAAGGTCATTCCGGGTGATCGGCGTCCTGCCGCCTGTTGGGAATGTCACTATTTTCAATGTTGATGAATTCATGGTTATTCCGTATACGACGGTGCAGGATTACATCATCGGGACGAAGTACTACAACCGCATTGCGCTTGAGGCATCGTCAAACGAAGTGCTTCCGCTTGTTGTGAAAGATGTCGAGGCAACGCTCCGGGAACTCCACAATATCACTGATCCGTCAAAAGACGATTTTTTCGTTGACACGCAGGCGGATGCCGCGCTCCGCGTCCGGGCCATTACGGACATTTTCGGAGCGCTTTTGCTTGCCGTTGCGACAATATCGCTTATCGTGGGCGGCGTCGGGATAATGAACATCATGCTTGTGTCAGTCACCGAGCGGACAAAAGAGATCGGCGTTTTGAAGGCGGGCGGCGCGACCGAAGACGCCATATTGGAGCAGTTTCTGCTTGAGGCGGTTCTCATTACAACCATCGGCGGGTTTATCGGCATGGTGTTCGGGGCTTTGTTTTCCTACGGCGCGTCAATTGTCATGAAAGCATTTGTAAACCCGGAATGGAGATTTATATTTCCCGCGTCTGCCGTGTTCATCGGCATTTTCGTCTCCGTCCTCACCGGAGTCGTTTTCGGGATGTATCCGGCGCGGAAAGCGGCGCGAAAAGACCCAATTGAGGCCTTGTGGTACGAGTAGCTGCGTTTTTCTCCGGGTGGTCCATGTGAATAACGATTCCTTGATTTTTCTTGTGTTTTTTCGTATATTCCCTGTATGGCAGATGTTGAAGCATACTGCGTAAAGTGTCGCGCAAAGCGCCCGATGAAGGATCCGAAGGAGGTTACGGTTCCCGGAAAGGGCGGGGAGCGGCGTGCTATGACTGGCACGTGCGGCGTGTGTGGCACGAAAATGTTCAGGATTCTCGGGAAAAAGAGCTAACCCTGACAAATTTTTATTAGTTTAGTGGGTCGAAAGATCTTAGTTATTCTTTTTTGCTTATTCATTTAATTTATATACATCCCTATGGCAAAAATGACAAAATCAGAGGTATTAAACGCTCTTGCCGAGAAAACCGGCATGAAGAGAAAGGATGTTGCGGGTTTTATGGACGCAATGGTTGAGCTTGCCTATAAGCAGGTCAAATCAGCGGGTGAATTTCCGATTCATGGAATTGGAAAGCTCGTGAAGGTTAACCGGAAAGCCCGCCAAGGGAGGAATCCGGCAACCGGCGCGACCATCCAGATTCCCGCAAAGACCGTTGTCAAATTCCGCGTCGCAAAAGCGGCAAAGGAAGCAGTTCTCTGATTATTCAAGTGCGCAAAAGAAACAAAAAACGCGCCAATCACGCGTTTTTTGTGTTCCTTGATTTTTTTGATTATTTGTGTTATGGTTGATTTTACATGGAGAATCAAAAAGAACCGAATATAAAAGTTTTTGTCGCCATGTCGGGTGGAGTTGATAGTTCTGTTGCGGCAGCGCTTTTGAAAGACCCGCCTGCCGGCAGGCAGGGCGAACGTTTTGATGTTACCGGTATTCATATCAAGATGTGGTCTGACCCGGAGATTCCCTGTAATTTCAAGGAAGACCGCGAAGACGCGATCCGTGTGGCGGCGCATCTTGAAATTCCGTTTGAGACGTGGGATCTGACAAAAGAATATCGGGAAGAGGTTGTTCAATACATGATCCGTGAATACCGCGACGGCCGCACGCCGAATCCGGATGTCATGTGTAACCGCCGCATAAAATTTGGCGCGTTCCTTGACGAGGCCTTGAGGCGCGGAGCGGACTATGTGGCAACCGGACACTACGTGAAGCGTGAAGCGTGTAGCGTAGATCGCGAGAACGATACACGATACAAGGTACAAGTTGCGCGAGATCTGAACAAGGACCAATCCTATTTTCTCTGGACACTCACGCAAGAGCAGTTAAAGCACTGTTTATTCCCCATTGGCGAGTATACAAAGCCCGAAGTTCGGGAACTTGCGAAAAAATTCGGCCTTCCGACTGCGGAAAAAGAGGAATCGCAGGGGATTTGTTTTATTGGGGAAATTGACGTGAATGGATTTCTGAAGAAACATATTCCGG
>CAYHJX010000086.1:0-2311 GCA_964357005.1 uncultured Candidatus Saccharibacteria bacterium
CGCACCGCGCTTCGCCCATGAAGGATGCGCTATTCGCGCACGCGCGTTGCGGGACGAATCGGGGCTTTCCGCAACACGTACTTTTCTCTGAACCATCGCACCAAAAGTGCAGGGTTGTTTGTCTGCTGCCAATCGGCCTTCGCCATATGGCTTGGCCTCTTGGGCAGACAAACAAAAAACCGGGCTTCCCCGGCGTCATGCGCGAGAGAAATATTCCCTTCCATTTTCATCCTTTATATGCCCCGACAACCGATGGGGATTTGAGCGGGATGAATCACTCAATGTTCGGTCCGATCATTCGGACCAAAGGATTGAAAGATTCAAACTAAGGTTTCTATTGTTCTGGAGATTCGTCTTTTCCTCTTTGCCTTTCTTCTCATTTTTTGCGGTTCCTGTTGTATTCTTCCCACTCCGCTTGACTTGCTTCTGTATTCGGAGGAACAGGAGGAAGATCAGCTTCTTCGTGCTTTGGTATTCTTTCTCCCATATTACTTTATTACTTTCTTCTATTATTTATAATCTATGCTCTAGCGAGCTGATATGCTTTCCTCGACAATGGGAGGCAAAATTTGCATGGTTTTCCGCCAACTGGCGGAAAAAATTTTGCCGACCCTTAGTGAATTTTTCCGCTGGAAAAAATTCACGTGTCGAGAAAGTATATCAGCGAGCCCTACTTCATTTTAATCTCCACATCAACCCCCGCCGGCAGATTCAAATTCGTAAGCGCGTTTATAATCTTCGGATTCGGATTCAAAATATCAACAAGGCGTTTGTGGACCCGGATTTCATACTGCTCCCGCGCATTTTTGTGGACAAAACTTGACCGGTTCACGGTATATTTGTGAATCTCCGTCGGAAGCGGTGTGGGACCTGCAATGTCGGCGCCGTTTCGCACCGCCATATCAACGATCTGCTTTACCGAGCCGTCTATAATTTTTGAATCATACGCCTTCACCTTGATGCGAAGGCGCTGAATCGTTTCTTCTTCTCGATGTTTCGTTGCCAAAGAGCGTTTGAGATATAAGGAGAATGGTTTGCGGTATAAGTTTCCTTATCACATATACCCTACCCTTATACCATCACTTTATTATCTTCGTCACAACACCCGCACCGACCGTCTTTCCTCCCTCTCGAATGGCAAACCGCTGTTTTTCTTCGAGCGCAACCGGTACAATGAGTTTTGCGGTGAACGTAATCGTATCCCCCGGCATCACCATTTCCGTCCCTTGGGGAAGCGTCACTTCTCCGGTAACATCCGTTGTCCGAATGTAGAACTGCGGCTTGTATCCTCCGAAAAACGGAGTGTGGCGGCCGCCTTCTTCTTTGGAAAGGATATACACTTCTGCTTCGAATTCCATATGGGGCGTGACTGATCCCGGCTTTGCAATAACCTGCCCCCGTTCAACATCCTCTTTTTTGAGTCCGCGGAGAAGAATGCCTGCGTTATCGCCCGCAATGCCTTCGTCAAGCGACTTATTAAACATCTCAATGCCGGTCACAATGGTTTTTGCGGTGTCCCGAAGACCGACAACCTCTATCTCATCATTCACTTTTATCTTTCCGCGCTCAATGCGTCCGGTCACAACCGTACCGCGGCCCTCAATCGAGAACACGTCCTCAACCGGCATCAAAAAGGGTTTTTCCGTATCGCGAACCGGCTCGAGAATATAGGTATCAAGGGTATTCGCAAGCTCAAGAATTTTCTTTACCCATTCGTCATCAACCGAGGTCGCCTCAAGCGCTTTAAGGCCGGAACCCCGGATAATCGGAACTTCGTCACCGGGGAAATTATACTTTTTCAAAAGTTCCCGGACCTCCGCCTCAACAAGATCAATAAGCTCCGGATCGTCTACCATGTCGCACTTATTCAAAAATACGACGATTTTCGGAACGCCGACTTGATAGGCAAGAAGAATATGCTCGCGGGTCTGCGGCATGGGGCCGTCAACCGCCGACACGACCAAAATTGCGCCGTCCATCTGCGCCGCACCCGTAATCATGTTTTTGATATAGTCCGCGTGCCCAGGCGCATCAATATGGGCGTAATGGCGCTTTTCGGTTTCGTACTCCGAGTGGTGGAGCGCAATCGTAATGCCCCGCGCTTTTTCCTCGGGCGCATTATCGATTTGGTCGACCGACTCAACGCGGGCCTTATACCCCTTCAGGGAAAGGACCTTGGTAATCGCTGAAGGCAACGTCGTTTTGCCGTGGGCGACGTGGCCGATAGTGCCAATGTTAACGTGGGGCTTTGTGCGTTCAAATTTTTCCGCCATAAAATAAAAAATCATTAATACAGTACAACCCTCTACTT
>CAYHJX010000087.1:0-2264 GCA_964357005.1 uncultured Candidatus Saccharibacteria bacterium
CGTGCTCCATCTGGAGGGGGTCGTTTTGAGGGACAAAGACAGGGAGGATATGGTGGAAGAGGAAGAGGGATGGGGAGAGGAGGGGGAGGGCGCGGTTTCCCAATAAAGAGAATTGATGTGACTCGCTATATCAACAAAACGGTTGTGGCCGAGGAAGCTCCTCATTTTATTCCAGAACATCGCTTTGAAGATTTTGCCGTTGACGCACGACTCAAAGTAAATATTTCAAAAAAGGGCTACACGGACCCAACTCCCATTCAAGACCGTGCTATTCCGCATCTTCTCCGAGGCGAGGATGTGGTAGGCATCGCGAACACGGGCACCGGGAAAACCGCCGCCTTCCTTATTCCACTTATTGATAAGGTTCTCAAAGATAAAAACGCGGGGGTACTTATCATGGTTCCAACCCGCGAGCTTGCCCAGCAAATTTCAGAGGAGCTCAAGGGGTTTTCAACAGGACTCAACATTTCTCAAGCGGTATGCGTGGGAGGTATCGGCATCGGCTCACAATTCGCCGCTCTTCGCCGAGGACCTCATTTTGTCATAGGCACCCCGGGGCGCCTCAAAGACTTGCTCCTTCGAAGAGCTTTTTCGCTTTCTGATTTTCAAACGGCCGTTTTGGATGAAGCCGATCGTATGCTCGATATGGGATTCATTAATGATATGCGAAATATTTTAGCCCAGCTTCCCTCTCCTCGTCATACGCTTTTCTTCTCCGCAACGCTTTCACATGAAATAGAAAAACTTATCGGAGAATTTTTACACGAGCCCGTGCGCATTAGTGTCAAAACACAAGAGATTCTTTCCGCTATTGAGCAGGATGTTATTCGCGTTCCCGAAGGGCAAGACAAAATTAATATTCTTCATGATCTTTTAGTACAGAAAGAATACAATAAGGTTCTTATTTTCGGACGCACCAAACATGGAGTAGAGAAACTGGCGAAAACCCTCGTTGATCGAGGGTTTCGCGCGGAATCTATTCATGGGAATAAAACCCAAGGCGGACGACAAAAAGCACTCGACCTCTTCAAGCGCGATCATGTGCAAGTCTTAGTCGCAACGGATGTTGCCGCTCGCGGACTCGACATCGTCGGCGTCTCTCACGTTATCAACTATGACCTCCCCTCTTCGCACGAGGACTACATTCACCGCATCGGACGAACTGGCCGAGCCGGAAAGAAAGGAAAAGCGCTAACGTTTATTGATTAGCTTTCATCGTCATTGATTAATATACAAAAAATTACTCCTCCAATTGGAGGAAAAAAAACAGCGAGCCAACGGGGAAAGTGGGTATTTAAACCGCTTCGAAGCACTATCGTTATCTGTGCCTGTGGCAATAAATATATTGTGACTCGTGAAAAACAAGTTACGTGTGTGGGTTGCATTTACGGCAAAACAGCGCGGTAGCTTTCTGGGGAAGCGTAACGAAAAATTATTTCCAAAAGCATGATTCAAGAGTTTTTCAAAAAATATCGGACCCACAGTAACTATGCAAGTCTCGGTGGGTGGGAGAAAATTCGATTTTTCATCGCTCTCTTTGTTTTTATCGGGGTTCTCCTGACCCTCCTTTTACTTGGAGTGAATGTTTTGAAATGGATATTTAGTCTCATTTTCTAATTTGGTAGCGTCGGTTTCTTATTTGTTATACTGGGGACATGTTTGGGAAAAATACGTTTAAGACAGTTCTTAAGGGGCTTCTTGTCTTGCCCATCTTTCTTCCTTTCGTTTTTTCGGGTCTTGAGGTACAAGCGACGAAGGCTCAAGCAAAACTTGAAGTGTCGGGGTGGATTCCGTATTGGAGAAAAGATCGCGGGGTTACGGAAGCTCTGCAACATCTTGATGCCTTCACCGAAATTAATCCTTTCGGATACAGTGTGAAAATAAACGGTACGCTGGCGGATACGGCGAAGATGAATGAAGAGCCATGGACTTCTCTCATTACTTCCGCGAAAGCGAAAAAAATCCGCATCATTCCAACCGTCATGTGGTCTGATACAGAAGCGATTCATCGTATTCTTTCGAATCAGAAAACTCGCATAGCGCTTGAAGATGAAATTACGGCTCTCGTCAAAAATAATAATTATGATGGAATCGATATTGATTTCGAAGGGAAGAGGGCAGAGACGATGGATTACTTCTCAACTTTTCTCAAGGGGCTTTATCAGCGGATGGGAAAGAAGTGGGTGATGTGTACGATTGAAATCCGGACTCCGCTCGAGTCTCGTTACGACAACATTCCCAAAGATATTCGCTACGCCAAGATC
>CAYHJX010000088.1:0-2200 GCA_964357005.1 uncultured Candidatus Saccharibacteria bacterium
CAACGCGCCGCGGGGCGGATGAAATGATCGAGAAAAAACAGGTGTTCTTGAATGGTCGCCTCGCACAACTTGGCGATAAGGTGAATGAAAAAGACGTTGTCGAAGTACGATTTCGCGGCAAACGGCCGACGTTCGTCTACTACGCATACAACAAAGCGCGCGGCATCGTTACACACTCGGCACAACGCGGCGAAAAAGATATACAACAAGTGGCGCCCCTCCGAGGCGTCTTTCCTGTCGGCCGGCTTGATAAGGATTCGCACGGCCTCATCATCCTTACAAATGACGGACGAGTTACCGAACGACTTCTCGGACCGCGTTTCGAACACGAAAAAGAGTATCTTGTGACAACAAAGAACCCGCTTCGAGGAAACTTCAAACAAAAAATGGAAGCGGGGGTACAAATCGAGGATGAGAAAACAAAACCGTGCAAGGTGCAGATCATAAACAGCAACACATTCCGCGTCATTCTGACCGAAGGAAAAAAGCATCAAATCAGACGCATGTGCGTCGCACTCTTTCAAGACGTCGATGACCTCAAACGTCTTCGTGTGATGAATGTTGAACTTGGAACTCTCCCCGAAGGAGTACACCGAAAGATCGAGGGTGCGGAACTTAAAGAATTTCTACGTTCACTCGACCTCGTGTAATCCCTGATTTAGTCAGAGTCCAAGGTGTTGCTTTTGCAAATCTCTGCATAAAATCTTGCACTATCGCGGATCTTTCTTTTTTGTGTTTTGTAGTCAACTTCTAGAAGACCGAAACGAGGGCCGTAACCAAATCCCCATTCAAAATTGTCCATGAGCGACCAGTAAAAATACCCCAACACGTTTACTCCCGAGCACATAGCCTTATGGACAGCAAGTAGATGACCAGTTATGAAATCCTTTCTACGTTTGTCTGTTGCATCAGCAAGACCATTTTCAGTGATATAAATTGGTTTACCCCTCTTCCCCAAGTCAAGCAAGACATGCAGGAGTCCTTCTGGAAAAATCTCCCACCCCATATCACTTATAGGAAGGTCGCTTTTTACCTTACTTCCATAGAACTGGTCTGGAGCACCAGGATCAAAGCGAAGTTTTTTGGGGCTATAGTAATTAAGACCTATGAAATCGTATGTCGTTCTGTCCAAGAAGTATTTGTTACGTACTTCGTGATTCAGGCTCACAACCAATTGGTCGATACTGCTTTCTGACGCCGCATGATAGTACCCGTTGTTTTTTGCCATACCCACCTTGGCTTTTGGAAAAATTTTATGAATTGCTTCATACGCTTGGTTGTGTGCCGCAATAAAGTGATCGAGGACAGCAAACATGCTCACCATACTCTTTTTACCCGGTGGAAAATCTCCGAACAGCCACCCGTGTTTAGCAAGAATATTGGGTTCGTTAATTGTCATCCAATATTCAACCAGGTCTCCCAGATGTTCAACAACTAATGTCACATGTCTCACAAAAGCATCTACACTTGAAGGCGACTCCCAGTCCAACCATGTTGGATTTGTGAAATGATGTAAAGTTACGAAAGGAACAATGCCTTTCTTGTGCAAGTACTCCAGGACATGGCGATAGTGCTCGAGTTCAGCCATGTTTATTTCACCCGGTCTTGGCTCAATACGACTCCATTCGATCGAGAAACGATATGCGTTTTGATTTAATGACGCTAAGACGTCTATATCTTCTTTAAATCGATTATAGTGGTCGCAAGCAACTCCTGATTTTTGTTCTTCCTTAACGTGTCCTTCATTTTCCCAAACAAACCAGTCATTTTGAGTGTTGTTGCCTTCGACCTGATGGGCTGCCGTGGCTGAGCCCCAGATAAAATCCTTAGGAAAGCGCACCTTGGTCATAGAAAAAGTATACCATGACTTATTTCTTCTTTTTCTCGAGGTCGAGAACTTCATCAATGCGGATCTGCGCAACGAATTCCGGCACGTGAGAGACAAGGATCATCGCACCTTTGTATGCATCAAGCGCTTTTGCAATCTCCGGAATATGACGAAAGTTGATGTGGTTGGTTGGTTCGTCAAGAATAAGAAGACCTGGTTTCTCGAATACGAGGCGTGCGAACGCGACGAGCCCCTTCTGCCCTTCTGACAAAGCACCAATCTTTGTTTCTATGATATTCCCCGTGATAAGAAATCCCGCGGCAAGAGAGCGCATCCGCTCTTCTTCCTTTTTCTCCATAACCGCCATCAATG
>CAYHJX010000089.1:0-2154 GCA_964357005.1 uncultured Candidatus Saccharibacteria bacterium
CATGCGAAGGCCAAGGGGTAAAGAAAATCGAGATGTACTTTCTACCGGATGTCTATGTGGAGTGCGAGGAGTGCCGCGGCAAGCGCTACAACAGGGAGGCGCTTTACATTGAATATAACGGAAAACATATTGCGGATGTTCTTGACATGTCTATTGAGGATGCGCGCGAATTTTTCAAGGCAATTCCCGGCATAAAAACAAAACTCGATACTCTCTGGGAAGTTGGTCTCGGGTACGTAAAGCTTGGCCAGCCCGCGCCGACTCTCTCGGGCGGTGAAGCCCAGCGGATTAAACTCGCGACCGAGCTTTCGCGCCGTGACACCGGGCAGACCCTCTATATTTTGGATGAGCCGACAACCGGTCTTCATTTCGAAGACATTTCAAAACTTATGAAAGTTCTCCACACGCTTGTTGAGAAGGGAAATACTGTTCTTGTGATTGAGCATAACCTCGACGTTTTGAGAAACGCCCATTGGATAATTGACCTCGGCCCTGAAGGAGGGGATAAAGGCGGCGCAATTGTTGCCCAAGGCACTCCGGCAGAAATCGCGAAAGCCAAAAATTCCTACACCGGCCAGTGGCTTAAGAAATAATACATTTCGACCCGAGGCGCACATCAAAGTATATAAAAATCAACATTAACATTCGATATACGATCGTATGAGGAATATCAATGTTCCCTTTGATTGTATCAAAACTATTCGCTTATTCGTACGAATAAGCGAATAGTTAGAGATTTTTGTTGGTATATGGATAACTTGAGAGATACATACAATAAAATCGCCGAGGAGTGGCATGGAGATCATCAATCGAATGACTGGTGGGTTCCGAGCACCAACACATTCATTTCTTTTTTGCCGACTGGAGCGTCAGTTCTCGATGTCGGGTGCGGCGGCGGGACAAAGGCAAAGTATCTTGCAAGCCGCGGACTTCAGGTGCTCGGCATTGATTTTTCGGAGAATATGATAGAGATTGCGCGTCGTGAAGTGCCGGAAGCCGAGTTTGCAGTCATGGATATGCGGGATCTTTCCGAACTCCGCCGCAATTTTGACGGCATTTTTGCGCAGGCGTCACTTCTTCACATTCCGAAAAAAGAGGTTCATTCGGTTTTTCGCAAATTTCTTTCGCATCTCAAGCCGAACGGGTATCTCTATATTGCGGTAAAAGAGAAGAAAGAAGGCCAACCGGACGAAGAGATTCAAAAAGAGAGCGATTACGGATATGAGTACGAGCGCTTTTTCAGTTTTTATGCGTTTGACGAGCTCAAACAGTATTTTTCAGACGCCGATCTCGAGATTGTTTCTGAAAATATCATACCGTCCGGCAAAACGAGATGGATAACTGTTATCGGGAGAAAACGGGAAGCATAGCTTGTTTTTATTTTCGGTTTTGATATAACTCGTGATAGTTCTTTCAGGGAGGTGTCGACGTGAGGACAAGGGAGCATCTTCGTGATATCTACGATAAGATTCCGAATTGGATTACACTCGGCAGAATTCTTCTTACCCCGTTTCTCATTCCGCTCATTGTCTGGAATCAAGAACCTCTTTTTCACTCTTCACTCCGATATGGTGATGCCGCATTTGTTCTTTTCATATTTCTCGGCTTGACCGATCTTGCTGACGGAATTCTTGCCCGTGTATTGAATCAGGGAAGTCCTATTGGCAAGGTGCTTGACCCGTTTGCAGATAAGATATTTATCTGGATTCCTCTTTGGTTCGGGATCAAAATTCCGGATGAGTTTTTTGGCGAGACGGCATTTGCGTTTGCACTTGATATCACGCTTGTCATCGTTGGCGTATGGGCATGCTATCAATACAAAGAAGGGAATATTAAAGCCGGAGTAATCGGGGCGAATGTGGGGGGAAAATTAAAGTTTACGTTCCTGTGTCTTTTTGTCGGCTCGCTCATGCTCAGGAAAATGGGTGTGGATTCGCTTCAGGTTTTCAGTATCGAGTTCATTAAGCCGGCCTTCTATATCCGTTGGGCAGTGTATTGTGCCATCGGAAGCATCATTGGACATATTGCTTTCATGTTTTTCGACAAGAAAGTACGTCGTGAGCCGCACTAAGCGGCTCTTTTTCATGGTTTCGAAAAAATGGAGAAGATGAGATACATCGGTAACACTTCCGTTATCGATGAGCTGGCGTAGAT
>CAYHJX010000090.1:0-2122 GCA_964357005.1 uncultured Candidatus Saccharibacteria bacterium
TGGCGAAATTCTGACGGGCTATACGAATTGTTTGACGAAATTTCTATAAAACAAAACGCCAGGGGATACCTGGCGTTTTGTTTTATAGCTCAATATCAATTTTTACCTTCCCTTCCCCCTCTACTCCAGTTGAACCACTTCCTGATTCCACCTTTGTTTTTGACTCAACTTCAACGGAAGCTCCAGAGGATGTCCCTTGTCCTGATTCACCTTTTGTTTCTCCTTCTATTTTTATATCAACACTTGGTATTTTGATCTCAAGTTTAATTCGTTCCTCCGTTGCCACGAGCAGTTTTGCTTCCTGTGCAATACGGATTGCCTCTTGAAAACTTGCGAAGGCTTTTCCGTACGATTGCGCTTCCACTTCTATTTTCCCGCGAGCGACCACGCTCTCCGCTACTTTAAGCCGCGTCTCTGCCTGTGTGTAAGCACTTGCGCTTACAGATGATTTCACCCGCGCAATAAAACCGCGCACTTCACTAATTTTGTTTTCCGCAGCTCCAAGCTTTCCCTCTGCCGCAGTTTTGAATTTGCCGTCTGCTTCGGCGGACACTTCCGCTTCAATGTTAATTCGGGCTTTCACCGTTGCATTCAAGCGGGTACGCACTTCAATCAAGAGCGACCCTACTTCTCCGCGGACATTTGCTTTTTCCGCAGCTATTTGAGCCAACACCTGCTCATGTGCTTTAAGCGATGCCTCAAAATTTGATTGAATTTCTAGAGATGTCCCAGCATCCTGCTTCGTCTCCATTTTTTTTGCACGCTCTTGAAACGCTTCCGCGTGACTTTCAAAACGAGATTCAATATCGGCGCGCGTTTCGGCATTTAACCGCCCTTCTGCGGCAAGCTTTTCCGCTTCTTCCAAGCGTCGCTCGGCTCGGCGCGCATCCCATTCAGCTTGCGCTTCGTTGGAAATTGCGACGAAACTACGAACTTCTTCATTTACGCTTACCTTTATGGGGTACAAAATATCCCCGGGGAGAGCGCTTTCAGCGGCAAACGAAGTTCCTCCTCCAACAAATAATGCGATGATTAATATGATAGCCATAGGTTGTAATTTACTAATTAATGGTTTTAATGTCAATATTTCCGCGAAAGCAGAAATATAGGATTTCGACCTTTCCTGTAATAGATGTCGGAGACCAGTCGCATTTCTTACAGAATGCTTTGCAATAAATAATTCCAAGTTTCCCCACATCTTTTTCTTTTCATCAGATGAGAGCTTCACTTGTTCTGCCCTATTAAAAATGTCTTGAAAGTCTTTGTTCATAAATAGTGGTTATTTTGACTCTTTTTTTACCAATTCCCGTAGTTTATTCATTCCCCTGTGAATACGCACCGATACGACATTCTCTGATACTCCGAGGACAGCTGATATTTCTTTCGGAGAAAGATCATCAATAAATCGCATCTGAACAATACTTCGGTATTGTTCTTCCAGTAACTCCAATTTTTGAATCACGTCTTTTGCAATAAGGCGTTGTTCTAAATCTGGCGAAGACTCGTCTTTGGGAGAAAATCCTTCTTCCGTGAGATGGTCGAGCGAGAGCGGTTTTTTTCTTCTTATTTCGTCCACAATGACATTGTGCAGTATGCGGTATAAAAAAGCGCGGATATTTTTAACTTCTTTGCCTTGAGAAAGATATGTCCACGTTCTGCAAAATGTTTCCTGCACTAAATCTTTTGCTAGCTCTCGGTCATAGACTCTGAAATAGCAATGACGAAATAACGCATCGGCGTATGCATCGTGTGCTGTCAAAAATTGTTCTTTAATATCTGGTTCCATAGTAGATGTCGGCAAGAACGCAAAAATCTTACCTTAGCGTAAAAAGAAATCAAGCGATTTCTTGTAAACCTTAGCTAACTCTCCCAATTCTACTGCATCAACTCCTCGCTCGCCTCGTTCAATCTTGGAAATATACGCTTGTGGCTTCTTGAGCTTTTTACCGGCCTCTACCTGCGTTAAACCTGCCGCTAGGCGAGCGTTCCTAAGTTTAGCGGTTAGTTGTTGGTATTTTGCTAAATATTTCTTCGACATAGATATATTAGCATGATATAATCGATTGTGGAATATACCAGTTTAGTATATTATGTACTTATGAATGCCCGTCAGAATTTCGCC
>CAYHJX010000091.1:0-2079 GCA_964357005.1 uncultured Candidatus Saccharibacteria bacterium
CGTGCACATTTCCAATCCTGAATGGCGCGATTTCGGATACGTGGACCAACCCTTCCGCACCTTTCATACCGGTGATGCCGGTCTCTTCACTTATTTGTACGAATGCACCAAAGTCCATGATGCGCGTCACTGTTCCCTCGAACTTGTCTCCCGCTTTGTATTCGCGCGTGATAATGCCGATCAAACGAAGCGCTTCTTCCGCACCCCCGTCCTTACCTGTGACAAATACCGTTCCGTCTTCTTCAATCGAAATGTCAGCGCCGGTCAGGTCGCGAATTTGATTCACTGTCTTTCCTCCAGAACCGATCACCATACCAATCTGCTCTTTATCTATTTTTATCGAGAGAACGCGAGGTGCTTTGTCTGAAAGTTTTTCGCGTGGTGCGGGGATTGCGGCCGTTATCACATCAAGTATCTGGAGTCGTGCGACTTTTGCTTGTGCAAGTGCTTCATTTAAAAGTGTTGCAGGCACGCCGCCCACTTTCACATCCATTTGAATCGCTGTGACACCGTCTTTTGTTCCCGCGACCTTGAAGTCCATGTCGCCATAGTGATCTTCTGGTCCTTGGATGTCAGTTAAGATTGCATACTCCTTTGTCGTTGGTTGTTGGTTGTTGGTCGTTGGTTTGAGTACAACTCCCATCGCGATTCCTGCAACAGGTGCTTTGATAGGGACTCCCGCATCCATGAGTGCAAGTGTTCCACCACAAACGGAAGCCATTGATGACGAACCATTTGATGAAAGTACTTCAGAGACGATACGAATCGTGTAAGGGAACGTTGCGGCAGGAGGAATAACGGGTGTAAGCGCTTTTTCTGCAAGTGCACCGTGTCCAATCATACGTCTGTTCGTTCCGCCCATTCGCCCCGTCTCCCCCGTTGAGAACGGCGGGAAGTTGTAGTGGAGCATGAAGCGTTTTTTTATCTCTCCCTCCATTCCGTCCATGATTTGCGTGTCTTCAGGGCCACCCAATGTGAGGGCTGCGAGAACATGTGTCTCACCTCTGTAGAAGATGCCTGCCCCGTGGAGCATTGGTGCAACACCTCCCGCCTGTGCGAAGAGGGGTCGGATTTCATCCTGCTTGCGTCCGTCAGGGCGTTTCCCCGCAAGAACTCCTTCGTCAAATGTTTTTTCAACCGCTTCTTCAAAATACATTTCAACGAGACCAGCGTTTTCATCCGGAAGTTTTTCCGCAACAGCCGCCAACCATTTTTCGTGAAGTTCCGCGACATCTTTTTTGCCGCGCGTTCCCGTGAAGACCGCTTTTTCGAGATTCGGACGAATTTCTCCATCAAAAAGTGTTTTTGCGTCCGCTCCGAGTTCGGGAAACACAAATGTTTTCTTTTCTTTTCCGATTTCTTTGATTATTTTTTTCTGAAAGTCCTCAAGCGCACTGATTTCTTCAATCGCTTTTGAAAAACCTTCCGCAACAACCTCTTCGGATGCTTCGGAGGCACCGATTTCAATCATATTCAAGAGCCCATCTTTTCCGCAGACAAGCATATCGTATACAAGCCCACCTTCCCTCTCTTTGTATGACGGGTTCACAATGAATCCACTGGCAGTTTTGCCGATACGAACGACGCCAATTGGTCCATCCCACGGAATGTCTGACACTCCGAGGGCAAGAGATGCGGCGATGACAGAGAGAACATCAGGGTCATCTGCTCCGACAGAGAGAATGGTAATGACAACTTGCACTTCAACGCGCAAACGTTGATCAAAGAGGGGGCGAACCGTGCGGTCAACGGCGCGTCCGGAAAGGATTGCTTCGTCAGCGGGTTTTCCTTCGCGGCGCACGAAGCGCGAGCCAAGGATTTTTCCTGCGGCGTAGAATTTTTCTTCGTAATCAACGGTTAAGGGAAAATAATCAAGGCCGTCTCGCGCGCTTGTTCCCATAACGGCAGTTGCCAAGACCGCAGTGTCGCCGTAGCGCACGATGACAGAACCATTCGCCTGCGATGCAAGGTCATTAAATTCAGCGGTCAATGTCTTACCGCCGAACTCGGTCGAGAATTGTTTTGTTTGCATGTGATGGAGTTCGCCTTCAGATTTCAGGTTTGCAGTCGCAATCCTGC
>CAYHJX010000092.1:0-2049 GCA_964357005.1 uncultured Candidatus Saccharibacteria bacterium
AGGTAAATAGCGGTTTTGAGATATACACACCCCCTCACGTTGACTTTTCATAACGAACTGATACATTAAATACATACACGCCCCAGCCAGCCGCAAGGTCCGCTGGGGTTTTTGTTTTTTCACTGGTAGAATAAGTCCTAATGGCAAGGTTTTTATTTATCGACGGAGAAAACTTCAGGGGCAAGATGCGCTCTGTTTTTAAGGAGGCAAGCAAAGGCAAGCCCGTGTGGCACGAGTACAATTTCAAAGGGCTTTTAGACAAGGTGCTTGCCGGCATTGATTTGGATCGGAAGGTTTTTTACTTCGCGCGTATCAAGGAACACGAAGAAAGCAAAGAAAAGTCACGTCAACTTATCGAAGAGCAGCGGCTTTTGAAAACACACCTTGAACAGCAGGGCTTCGAGGTAATTTTAAGTGGAAGGGTGCGTGGCCAGATGGAAGATGGCGAAAGTGGTAAAAAGATTCTGATCTTTAAGGAAAAAGGCGTAGATGTCCGGATTGCTGTTGACATGATAAGTGTTGCTTGCGATAAAAGGGCCGAGGAGATAATTATCGGAAGCTCGGATTCGGATCTTCAACCCGCAATCAGTGAAACGAAAGCTCGCGGCGTTAAATGTGCATATCTCGGTTTTGAAGCGCAACCCAACAAGGGACTTTCTTATACCACGAGTCGCACCATTCTTATAAGAAACTCAGAGGTTTTGGAATTTAGAAAGTGAATTACTGATTCGTTTTCTATCCCTTCCGCCGGCTTTGACAAGATTTTGACGCGAGCTGTCTTATTCTAGTGTTCTCAAGAACATTAGAATAACGAATTTGTGTAGAGATTTACCCTCACACTAATTGGAGATTTTTCTTGATGAGAATTAAACCCGATCCCCAATGGGCGGGGGATTTACGTACCGACCCTTCGGTAGACTCAGGATTGCTATCGCAAATTACGTAATTAATCAAAGATAGAAATAAGATACTGGTCAATTCGCCATTCTTTGTAGTAACATCAAGATATGAGTTTAGAACGGGCATTTACGGAAGCGCAATTCGAGGAAAACGAAAGTTTCGAGGAGCGCCGCGAGCGCCTTCGTAAAAAAATCGAGGAATCGATCGCCGATGAGGCGGAACATCTGCGTTTGGAGAAAAAACTGTGGGAACTCGACAAGCAAAATCTTCTCCGCCAGATCAAAGAATTACAGGAACAAGTCACGACCGACAAACTTACGCAGACGAAAAACCGCCGCGGCTTCGAGGAAGAAATAGGAAGAATCCTAAAAACTTCCGAAGGGAAAATTATGGAAAAACGCCATGTGAAAAATAAATTAAGCTTTCTTCTTCTCGATATAGATAATTTCAAAAAAATAAATGACACCCATGGGCACGCGGCGGGCGACGAGGCGCTGAAGCGGGTTGCGGAGGTTTTAAAAGGCCATGCGCGCGAAGGCGATATCGTGAGCCGTTTGGGCGGCGACGAATTCGTGGTGGTCTTTAGCGGCGCCGAGGAAGAAGATATTATGGAAAAATTCTTCAATAAAGACGAAAAGAAAGCCGAAATCGGGATGGATGTCGACGTACGCGGTCGGACCATAAAGATCACGACAAGTGGCGGGCTTACAAGCTACGAACCCGGAGAAGAGATTGACGATACGATTGCCCGTGCGGACAAAGCGCTCTATGCATCAAAGAAAGCGGGCCGCAATCAAATCACTAAGTATAGTGAAGCTCTCGAGCAAAAAGAAAGTTGAAATGGCAGTCAGTATGAATCAATCTTCTGGTTTTTATAATCTCGGCATTGCGCCAAATATCTTGGCGGTGCTGGGTAAGCTTAATTTCAAAATCCCCACGCCCATTCAGGAAAAATGTATCCCACCGGCCCTAGAAGGAAAGGACATGGTCGGCATTGCCCAGACCGGCACCGGGAAGACGCTCGCCTTCGGAGTGCCCATGGTTCAAGCCGCGCTCCGCGGGAAGCAGGGGCTCGTGGTATTGCCCACGCGCGAGCTCGCGCTCCAGGTGGATGAGGTCTTTCACAAGATCGGAGCGCCCCTCGGCATC
>CAYHJX010000093.1:0-2048 GCA_964357005.1 uncultured Candidatus Saccharibacteria bacterium
GATTGAACGCCTCGGAAGAAAATACCGCCTGAACTGTCTCAAATATTTCGGAAAGATTCTGGTCGCGCTTGAACATCACCTTTCCTCCACTTTCAAGATACAACTCAAAGTCAACTCCATCGACTAGTGCAAGCGCCACTGTTTCAGTGCGCTCCTCCGTTAATGTTGTTCGGAAAAAATCAAGCCTTCCAAACTCCGCCGCCGGAAGAAATTGCTGGCCTATCGCTGGGCCCTCGGTGGGGAGCTCTCCAAAATAGCGAAAGAAGACATTCCCTGAAAAATCGGGGGCATCCGCGTACATAAATCCCTCACCGTCGAGGAAATAGCACTGATCGCTACCGTTCGGAGGCCTGTACTCATCCCCGCACCACAATCCCTTCGGAACGCGCTCCTCTACGGTAAGCACGATTTTCTGCAAATCGTCAGTAACAACGTCAGCCGTCTTAAGCCGCGGAAACGAAGAAAGCGCGGCCGCCTCCACTCCCCCGCGCGGATACCACAGCACATTTTTCTTCGGAAACAGGAACAAGTACGTCCCGTCGAGCGCCATACTGACCGCGCCGCGAAGCTCGTCCTCCGAAACCACGGAATTGCCGCGGATGACGATTTCCTTCACCGTCACTTCGTCTCGATGTGAGAGATAGCTTGTCCCGCCGACCAGAGTCGCCAACACAATGACACTGAGGCCAACGCCCAAAAACCGACGCTTTCTGCGTCTTGCGGCAACACGAGAAGGTGAAAGTCGGGAGCGTCGTGCCATAGTATTCGTATAGCTTGTAGCGTATAACGCGTAGCCCAAGGCGTCGAGCGTGTCTCATCCGCTCACTTGCGTCACAAGTCACGCGCTACACGCTTCGCTTTATCTCGTTTTTGCCGAAGTAAGGCTGGAGAACCTTGGGAATCGCGATGGAACCGTCTTCCCGTTGATTGTTCTCTACAAGCGCGATGAGGGCGCGCGGCGTTGCTATTGCGGTCGAATTAAGTGAATGGACGAATTTTAATTTTCCGTCATCATCTCGATAACGAGTGTTAAGCCGACGCGTTTGGAAATCATGAAAATACGACGCGGAGCTTATTTCACGATATTTATCCTCGGAGGGAACCCATAGTTCGATATCGTATTTTTTGACCTGTCCTAAACCCAAATCACCACCACAATTGAGCACGGTGTGATACGGAAGCTCAAGCGCTTCAATGAACTCCTCGGTGTTCCGGTTCATCCATTCATGCTGCTTTACCGACTCTTCGTGGCTCGCTTCACACAACACCACCTGTTCAAATTTATAAAATTCATGCACGCGGAAAATCCCCTTCGTGTCTTTACCATGGCTTCCTGCTTCCCTGCGAAAACAAGGCGAGAATCCAAAAAACTTAAGCGGCAAATCTTTCTTTTCCAACACCTCGTCCATGTAATAACCCATGAGCGCCACCTCCGAGGTGCCGGCCAAAAACTCGCCATCCTGTGTTTTGTATAAATCGTCTTCTCCCTGTGGAAGATACCCGGTTCCTAAAAATGCTTCGCGGCGCACAAGAGAGGGGGCTATCATCGGTGTAAATCCGCGCGGTAGGAAAAAGTCCGTCGCAAAGCGCCAGAGCGCGTATGAAAGTAGCGCCCCTTCGTTTTTAAGAAAAAAACCCCGAAAGCCCGCGACCTTGGTACCACGCCCAAGATCGAGCATGCCGAGCGCTTCCATAAGCTCGACGTGGCCTCTGGGCGGAAAAGCGAACTTCGGCGGCTCTCCCCACCTCTTTACCTCTTTATTCGCCGCATCGCTGTCCCCTTCGGGAACCGAAGGGTCCGGGATATTGGGGACCTGCACCATAAGCAGTCGCCATTCATCCATCACTTTTTTCAGTTCCCCTTCTTCGCGTGCAAGCGTCTCCTTAAGCCCTTTCATGTCCTCGATGAGACGCTCCCGCTCATCTGCTGACGCTTTTACAACCTTCTCCGAAACCGTATTTTGTTCGGCTCGTTTTGCCTCGATAGAAGAAAGCAGTGTCCGGCGCTCATCATCAACCGAAACGAGCCGGTCAAGATCCACCGAAAT
>CAYHJX010000094.1:0-2031 GCA_964357005.1 uncultured Candidatus Saccharibacteria bacterium
ACTTTCTTTCCGATAAATTGTTGAAGCGTAATCGGAGCGCCGTTTGGAGTATTGATGAACCCCGCGGGGCTGACGATTTCTTTGGCGCGGGGGAATCTCCCCTCCTTTTCTTTGGGAGCCGGATTTTGGCCGGTGCTGGTACCCGTTAAGGTAATTGGAATTTCAAGCGCTTTCGTTGGCGCCGGTTTCATACCCTCAAGGAAATAAATGCCTCCGACAATGATGACGAGAACGAGAAAAAGAGGGAGAGACTTCATTTATCTTTGAATGAGTGCGTTTATGAAATCGAAATTGGCGATTTTCGGAAGATTTTCGGTAAAGATAAGAATGCCAAGAAGGACAAGAATAATTCCAAAAATAATATTAACGTATCGAAGAATATTTCCTGACCGAGCAATCCACGCTCCAGCGGCTCCAGCAAAAGCCCCAACGATTAGGAATGGAATCCCAAGTCCGAGCGTGTAGGAGAAGAGGAGGTAAAAAGCGGAGCCCGGAGCGGTGGCGGCGAGGGCAAGAATGCTCCCAAGGACAGCGCCCACGCAAGGAGTCCATCCGGCGGCAAAGGCAGCTCCAAAGACGAAGGCGGTTAAGAGTCTTGAGTTAAATTTCCATTTTACTTGAAGGCGGTATTCTTTTTCAAGAAAGGGAATTTTAAGAAGCCCCGCGAGGTACAAACCAAAAGTGATGATAATAATTCCGCCAATGCGGGAGAGCCATGTTTGCGCTTCGTAAGCGACACCCGAGAGGACGGTGTTGAGGAGAATTCCAAGAAGCGAGAAAACAAAAGAAAAACCAAGAACGAAGAAGAGACTTGCGAGCATGATGGCGCGCCGAGGAGCCGGAGAATCTTTGGTTGATCCGGCAAGATAAGAGAGAAATCCGGGAATAAGAGGAAGGACGCAGGGAGAAAGAAAAGAGACGAGTCCAGCGATGAAAGCGACGATAATGGGGATGTCTGTCATGTTTAGCTTGTTAGATAGTAGCTTCTTAGCTTTTTAGAGAGAATAAATAAAAACAGACTAGAGGGAATTTATTTCTTTTATATAACGAGCCTTATCCCACGACTCTGGGCTTTTTACGACTTGCTTCCCGTTTTTGAGGAGAACTTTCGTGTGTTGATATGCCACTCCAAATTGTTTTGCGAGCATCTCTTCGCTTTTATCGGTATCACTATCTTTATAATTCACACGAAAACCAACAACTGTTTCCTCTTTTAGAGCATTGAAGGCTGGGTAAAGGGCGTTTGCAGTCTCTTCTCTGCAAATGGGGCACCAACTTGCATAAAAGTAGAGAAGAATGGGCTTCCCCTCAAGAAGTGCTTGGTCGTAATCTTTTTTATTGAAATCAATAAGCGGAGA
Organism: uncultured Candidatus Saccharibacteria bacterium; assembly: GCA_964357005.1. GTDB lineage: Bacteria > Patescibacteriota > Minisyncoccia > Sungbacterales > HO2-52-23 > 2-01-FULL-50-25. The sequence goes on from CAYHJX010000094.1 coordinate 1,359, forward strand.
ATCTTTTCCGGCAAGAATTTCCCCGAAGTACTTACTGGGAGTTTTTGATTCATTATTCATCATTTTCTCCATTTGTTCCGCACCCACCCCTTCCATGACGGTATTGTCCGACATCATGTGTGTTTCTGGAGCCGAAGAAAGAGGAGTACTTGGAGTTTTTTTTGAAGAGGTGTAGAAGTACCCTCCTCCGACTGCAAGAAGAGCGAAGAGAAGAATGATGGCGAGTGAGGAAATTCCTTTTTGAGAATGAGTCATAAATATTCTTTGTTTTTAATTTTTCTTAGTGTATTTCTTATTTTGTATATGTCAAGTAGACTTTACATATAGATGTGGATAATCATCGATACGTTTTGCTCCAATAGAGTCCGATTATTTTTCCAATGACCATAGCGATGAGTGAATAGATAAGCCAAGAATTTACAGAGTGGTGGAGTCCTTCAATGGCGATTCCTATTACTAATACTCCTGCTCCGGCGAGAAAGGCGACTCGTCCACTGGTGTTTCGATGGGCAAGCTCGCGCTCATCCGAGGGTTTTTCTTTAAAAATAAAAATAACAAAAGCGGCGAAAACAATAAGGAGGGCTACCACGACCCCCATGTCGCTTCCCGATGGCATAAACAGGTGGAGCGGGTTTAACAAAAGGAGGGAGAGGAGAATAATGGCTAAAGAAAT
>CAYHJX010000095.1:0-1987 GCA_964357005.1 uncultured Candidatus Saccharibacteria bacterium
TCAATATTCTATCTTCCTTAGTTCTCCTGATACATCGGATTACACTTGAGACAAATACCGAGTTCTTCGAGGCGATCGAGATATTTGATGACGGTTATGATGTATTCGGAATGGCTCCATGTGAGCGGCGTCGCGGAAAGCTGTTCGCCACTATAGGGATGAAGCTGTTCTGAAAAGGCACCCGACGGACCCGCATGCTTCACCGCCCATGCGAGCCACTGATGCACAGGCGCGAAGTCTGCTTCTTTTTTAGCGCGCGCAATATAGTACTGGGCGAGCCAAAGCGTAGTAATAATCCATGGATTTCCGGGGACACCAGTAGCTTTTTGGAAATAAATATCTCCCTCATACCGCGCGACACCGCCGATGTCTGTCTTTACCACAATGCGGTCCTCGACTTGCTTCACCGCGCGCGCAAGTCGCGGGTCATCGACATTGAGTACGCCGAAAGCAAAAATACCATAAATGCTCGACATATCGAGCGTCTTGTCATACACAAGGGCGCCATCGTCCGCCACATTGAGCATTTTTACGAAAATTCCCATCATATCATCATACAGATAAGTCAGTATCGATTGGCGAATTTCAAATGCCGCACTCGTATAAATATGCTCGCTTTTTTCCTTGCCGAGAAGCTTTGCAAACTTTGCCGCGCACATCAAGGCGCCATATACCGATGCCGCGGTAAATGTATGGATGCCGAATTTTTCCTCCCAGAGATCGTACGATGCTTTCGGAAGCCGTGTCTTCGGGTCGCGGTACCCGACCATAAAATCAGCGGCCCGTTTTACCAACGAATTGTAAAGTTTTTCGATAAATTCAAGATCTTTTGAATGCTCGTAGTGATGCCAGAGTGCGATGAGAACAAGTGCGGTCTCGTCTTCTTGGATCGGAAGCTCTATCTTGCCATTCCGCATCCAAGGATGCCACGAGCTTCCGAGGGACTCATCCGGTCGATACTTGTGCATAAAGTATCCGTCGTCGGTGAGCACATGATCGCAGAAGTCAAAAAATCTTTCGGCAACATTGAAATTCCCCGCCAGATTGAATGCCATCGCCGAAAACGCGCCATCGCGCGGCCACATATAGCTGTAGGTATCGCGACCGTTTTGGAGCATATCCGAGTCGGCCGATGCGATGATTGCCCCGCGATTGTCGGCGTGAGTGCGAATGATAAGGAGGGATTTTTTGAAGAGCGCGATCTCGTCCTGCGTGAGTCCGTAGAAACTGAAATTATATTTATTCACCCATGCGTGCCAATAGTCGCGCGTCGTGCGGATGACATGCTCGGGCTTTTTTTCAAGCACATAGGCGTTGAGCGCGAGTGCATCTTTGATAGACTCCGCCGCCGCCATCCAATAGTAGACAGTTTTCGATTCATGTGGAGCAAGATCGACATAAAAGCCGATGACCGAATCCGATGGTCCATGCTCGATCAAGTTTTTCGCAAGGACGCCATCCTCAGCATCCTTGAAGCTCCCCTCTTTCCCCTCTATTTTGAATATTCCCGCAGTATAGTCGTCGAAGCTACCTTTATCCGAAAGTCCGTTCATCAAAAATACGCGCTTGCCATTGTAATGAACGATGACATGGTGGATTGGGTCGAAGTATGCGGTATCCCCGCGATGGGACTCGTAGATCTCGAACTCGTGCGCAAAGAAAAGTTTGACGGTGCGCGGACGGTCGGTATCGTTGGTCACCTTTACTTCTCGCAGGAAAATATTTTTTTCATTGTACACCGCATCGGAAAAGTTGAGCGTGACGCCGAGAGCCTTATTTTTCGCGACAGTCTCCCCTATCATCGATTCATTCGCCAAACGAATTTGTATATCCCAATTTGAATGATCGAACCAATTGAGCTGATAGTCCACAAAAACACCGACGCGATGCGTATAGTGCCCCCCGACATGATTTTCAAGTCCAACAAACGGAAAATAAAAGTCCCGCACCTGCGCGCGCTTGTCCGTGCAGACAAGAATATTTCCAT
>CAYHJX010000096.1:0-1893 GCA_964357005.1 uncultured Candidatus Saccharibacteria bacterium
ATTTTGTTGCCCAGCCGCGGCGGGCTTGGGCGATACCGTATTCAAGATATTGGAAGTGGTGAACGGAGTGGGCGTCGGTATCGATAGATAATTTCACACCCATTTCAACGGCCTTTCTGATATATTCATCTTTCAGATCGGAACGATCGGGATAAGCATCTATTTCCATTACCGTTTTAGTGCGCTTCGCGGCTTTCAGCAAAGCATCCATATCGACTTTATATGCGTCTCGTCTTTGTATGATCCTGCCGGTCGGGTGGAAAATTATGTCAACATTGGGATTTTCCATTGCTCGGATAATTCTTTCGGTCTGCTCCTTTTCGGATAAGTTGAAATGGGAATGCACCGCCGCGCCGACGACATCAAGTTTCGCCAGCGTCTCATCATTGATATCGAGCAAACCGTCTTTCATTATGTTCACCTCCGCGCCCTTTAAAACTTTGAACTCTGAACTTCCCAACTCGCGATTGACTTCGTCAATCGCCGCCATTTCTTTGAGCAGACCCTTTTCGTCGTTCCCGCCGGTCATCGCAAGCGATTTGGTATGGTCGGTAATACAAATATATTCAAGGCCGTATTTCTTGGCCGCTTCGGCCATTTCTTTAATGGAGTGGTCGCCATCCGTCCAGTCGGTCTGGACTTGTAGATCACCTTTCAAATCGTCATAGCCGATGAGCTTGGGTAGTTTACCCTCAAGAGCGGCTCCGATTTCTCCGTGATTAGTTCTTAACTCTGGTTCCATCCATTCCATTCCAAGCGCTTTATAAATTTCCTCTTCTGTTTTACCAACAATGAATCTTTCTTTTTTCTGCGTTTTTCCGCGTTTAGTCAGCGTTTGTCCGCGCTCTTTTCTATCGTCTTCGACAGAAAAGAGACCGTATTCGTTGAGTTTATACCCCTGTTTCATGGCAACTTCCCGAAGTTGAATGTTGTGATATTTGTCTCCGGTGAAATACTGGAGAGCGGCGCCGAACGATTCGGGCGGGAGTACACGCAAATCCGCATCCATTCCTATATTCAAGCGGACTGATGATTTAGTCGAGCCCTTTGAATAAACCGCTTCGACTTCGGGCATAGAAACAAAAAAGTCCATCACTTTTGACGGCTTTTTGGAAATGGCGAGGATATCCAAGTCGCCGACGGTTTCCTGCATTCTTCGGATGGAGCCGGCGAATTCCGCTCTTTCAACGCCATCCACTTTCTTTATTTTTTCCACGATAGCCCTGACTTGCGGCATTACAAAGCCGAGAATGAACCGGCCATGCTCCTTTTTAAGAAATCCTATCGAGCGGAGGATATTCTCTTCCGTTTTTTTGCCGAACCCTTCTATGTTCTCAAGCTTTCCATCTTTGGCGGCTTTCTCAAGCTGGGCCCGGGTCTTGATGCCAAGCTCTTTATACAACCGCAGTATCATCTTCGGCCCCACGCCCTCGATGGAAGATAACTCGTCTATTTTGACGGGGAGTTGTTTTTTGAGTTTGTCATAGTCCTCGATGCGGTGGGTCTTCAGATATTCCTCTATGCGCTCGGCGATGCCCTTGCCGACTCCAGGGATATCCTCAAGCGCCTTTATACCGCCTTGCTTGTATATATCCCGCACATCTTGTTCAAGCATCTCTATGGAGTGGGCGGCTTTCTCGTATGCCTGGGGCTTAAAATCAACTCCTTTTATTTCAAGAAGGACCGACATTTCTTTTAATATCTTGGCCAAATTATAATTGACCATAAATTTGAGGATTTTTGTCCCGATTTTGTTCAAATTTTTTAAATTTGATTACAAAATCGAGGATCCTCGATTTCTGGTGAAAAATTAAAATTTTTCACCAGAAATCGGGACCAGATTATAATTAACCATTATTCGCTTAGGTAACGGATTTGTCGGGTTGCGGCACT
>CAYHJX010000097.1:0-1843 GCA_964357005.1 uncultured Candidatus Saccharibacteria bacterium
TTTTTTACTTGCAAAATGCGGTTTTCTCATAGAAGGAGAAAAAACTTACGAGCAGTAATAATTTCGATTCCATCGTACTTGCGTAAGTCAAGAAGGTGCCGGTCTCCAGAAACAATAAAATGCGCCTCTCCGGAGACAGCGCATTCAACAATTTTGTTATCAGTCGGGTCAGCACGAACTGCTTCCAGCCGAATCTCCGGCTCAACAATGTAGGAATTCAGAGTCACTACTTCCAGAAACTCGTTTGTATCTACGTCTGGAAAATGGAATTTATTCTTTAAGCGCTCTTCGAGTTCGCGCAAGATTGCCGCAGAGGTTAAAAGAGTATATTTCCCATCAAGCCCGGCTCGAAGCACTTCATGGGGTGCTCCCCTCCAGAAGAGAGCCGAAATAAAAATATTAGTATCCAGAACTGCCCTAATCATTTTTTAGGACATCGGAAGGACGGATACCCTTTTTACGTGCAAACTTCCCCCCCTTCACAGCGAGAGTTTCAAAACGTTTAAGAGCGCCGATGATCCTTATCTTTGCCTTGAGCTGCTCAACCTCGGTATTCAGTTTCTTTATAATTGTTTGGGTAGTCATGCATCAAGTATATCCAAAAGAGGAAACTATACAACCTCCGCTTGATAGCACTGTTCGCAATACACGATTTCCGGACGGTCGGGAGAATATGGCGTTTGGAATACATTCGGACACCGACCTTCTTTGTGGTAAAGATGATGAGTGGTATTTTGATGTACAGCATAATCACACATGCATTGCCGTTCATACAGCTTATAGGTCATTAATCGTTGCATTCGTTCATAGTGACGGCAATTGGGGCAGAGACGTGGAAGAGCTATATTTTTTGACTTATAGAACTCGAATTCTGAAGGAATAATCCGGAAACCGAGAGTACATTTTTGGTTGCAGCCCCCCGCATGAAGACATCCTATCGTCTTTCCAACGATACTCTCATCTGCGCCATTGATATGATCAGGCAAATCGTGCGGATGGATATCGATTACCGCTGCCCGTTCTGCCTCCTCCTTCCATCGCCACCCCTCGACAGTGACTTTATCTTTAGTGAGAGGAAACCAATCATACGCCATTGATTCGTTGTAGGCAAAGGGGGCGATCTCGACGGGGAAAAACTCGCCGTATGCATATACACGGCCTTTTGCATCCGAATACGGCATAATATTCATATGTTCCTTGATTTTCAGAACCAACAATTTGTATTCTTCTTCTGAATATTGCTTGTTCAGTATGCAATACTGCTTCTTTCGAAGCGCGATGCAACCAAAGAGGTCCGCCACTCCGCTTCTACATGAATCGCAGTATTCCAGATTGCGCACCTGTGGCCACGCATCCGAGGAAAATTTTATACCATAGGCATCAACACCGCTTGTCGAGTTCTCATACGACAGTTCGAGGCCATCACCCGTATTCACGTCCATGCTATCTTTGGCACGACCGCCAAAAAGCATGTAGCGGCAATTCTCGAGCTCATAACTATTGAAACAATAATGAGCATTTCGTGCATTATCCAAATCATGGCCTGTTGAATTTACAGCACTTTTTAAATTTGCATAGCGATGGATACTATTTGCATAAAGTTTTGCAAATTCCTGCTTATACCTTTCCAATTTCTCATAAGAGCCAGTATCTATTTCCGATAAACGGCGCGCATATTCTTCTTTGGAAAGGGGCTCGTTGCGAAAGTAGTATGATCCGCGTCGCAGATTAGAACTCATAAAGCAGTGGCTCGCGCCACTCGTGTCATAACAGAAAAGAATATCCAGCCCATCGACAATGTTTTGAGAGAAATATACTAAGGCCGAATCGTGACTCTCCGCGA
>CAYHJX010000098.1:0-1842 GCA_964357005.1 uncultured Candidatus Saccharibacteria bacterium
GCGAGGGTTGGTTGCCATTTTGCCATTGATGAAAAATGTGGGTGTATGGTCGATGGCGGACATTTTCCCGCTTTTTTGGTCGCGCTCGACTTTGCTCTTGACTCCATCGCTCTTCATATCATTTTTGAATTGCGCGATATCGAGACCGAGCTTCTGCGCGTACCCCTCGAGAATTATTTGCGCGTTTACGCTTTCCGACCACTCGCTTTGGTTTTTGAAAAGAAGATCTGCCATCTCCCAAAACTTGCCTTGCTTGCCGGCTGCTTCCGACGCGTATGCGGTGATGAGAGCGTTTTTGTGCTGGGGAAGCGGGAAGTGGCGGTAGGTGAATGAGATGCGGTCTTTGTACTCGGCGAACATTTCTTCGAGCATCGGGTAGACATTGCCACATGCAGGGCACTGGAAGTCGCTGTATTCGACGAGTGTCATTTTCGGCGTTGCTGACCCTTTTGTGTGGTCGGCTTGGTCGAGGGGGAGACTCATCAAACCGTCCTTGCGGGCGATCTCCGCGAGTGGCTGTGTCGCCACCTGATATGCGCCGATAGCCGCAATCCCCACCACCAGCGCCGCCGAAACCCATATCGTAATTCTTTTTTGTGTGTCCATAATTTTACTATAATAGCATGGAAAAGTCTGTAAAGTCCATAAAAGTGTCTGAGGCCAAGCCCCGTGCCCTTGATTTTTCGTCATTTGTTGTGATAGGATACATCGTATGAGCACCATCACTCTTCCTAAAATAAAATATCAAGATATCAAGAAAAAGGCCGACGCGTACGAGCTTATTTTGAGTATTCTCGAAAAAGATTTTTTCGCAGCTCCGCCAGTGAAAGACAGCAAAAAGATAATCGGTGAATTCAAAAAAACAGGATTGTATAAAAAAGAATTTATCGATAGTCTCAAAAAAGGACTTTCTCGGTCGTCGTACTTCACCAAATAATTCCTATGAAAATTTTGCCGATTCATCGGGATATTATCGAATATGTCAGAAGCCGCAATCTGGAAAAGAAATTTGTAAAACAGGTTAAATTTTTAGAGAATAATGTCCGTCATCCAAGTCTCGAGGTGGAATTATTGGAGCCAAGGCACTTAAAATTTTACAGTTTCAGGATAGACAAACAATACAGAGCAGTATTCATTTTCAGGGGTGGGGAGACGATAGAGATCATTGATGCAAATAATCATTATCGGTAGGGGGCGATATCGTGTAGAATACAAATATGAAATACCAAGGATATGGGAACGGGGAACAATTGACAATTGACACCGCTACGCGGACGATTGACGGGGCGTGTGTGTCCGAGTATGTTGCGACGATGAGGCGGGCTATGAGCGATAGTGCGTACGCACTTCCTGAGGCGTCGCTCCGGCTGCCTTTCGACGAAGTGCTTTTGAAGAAATCGCATGCGCTTGCGGCGAAGCTTGCGGGTCCGAAGCTCGCCTATATTCTCGACATCGGCATCGGCGGTTCAAACCTCGGCGCAAAGGCGCTCTATGAAGCGACGGCGGGAACGCTCGATGCGCATACGCCGTTCGCACCAAAAATACTTTTTGCGGACACTTGCGCGCCTGAGCTTCTCGCGGACATTACCGAGATCTTGATGAGCGAGATCGTTGAAAAAGAAGAGGTCATTATTGTCATTGCCAGCAAGTCGGGGACGACGACGGAAACCATTCTCAATGCATCGGTCCTCGTCTCCGCTCTCGAGCAAAAGCTCGGGTCGCTTGCGGAGCGCATCGTATGCATCACCGATGAAAATTCGCCACTGTGGCAAGTCGGCACGGCGCAAGGTTTCCATTTATTGCCCGTCCCCAAAATGGTTGGCGGACGGTATTCGGTATTTT
>CAYHJX010000099.1:0-1790 GCA_964357005.1 uncultured Candidatus Saccharibacteria bacterium
CGCGCGTGGTTCTTTTTGCCACATTGGTAGCCGTCATAGCCGCGGCCGTCTTTCTTTTTTTCTCCCGGGCGGCCTCAAAAAAAATTTTTCTTCGCGTTCGAACGCGAATTTCCAAAGATCCGTCGCGCACGGTTTTCAATCGCGTCTTGTCAGCGATATCAGAATTTTTCTTGGCGCTTGAAAAACTCAAGAGTGGTACATTTTTTTCTACTCTTTTTTTGCTTTCTGTGTTCGTGTGGATGAGTGATGCACTATTTACGTTCACTGCGCTTCGGCTTGTTGGTTTCAATGTTTCCCCAGCCGCCATATTGTTTCTTACTGCATTCCCCGTCGCTACAGTACTTCTTCCGTTTCAAATGCCCGCGAATATCGGAACGTTTGAAAGTATCGTTGCCGCAGGTTTTGTTCTGCTTGGCACATCGGTTGCAGAAGCACTCCGTTTGTCTCTTGTACTTCATGTGGCAACCATTGCCTCATCGGGTGTCTTATTTTTTCCAGCGTATGTATTCTATCGGCGCTCGCACGGGACGAGAGGCGAAGCTGTTCATTGATTCCGGCGGGTACTCTATGATACGATGTACTTCATATGCGCCATACTCCTTTTGAACAGTTTTCTCTCTGGGTTGTTAAAATCGGGCTTTGGGTTATTCCGTTCTTGCCGCTCTATGTGTCATCATCGATGCTTTTCCCGTTTATTACCGGGAAAAATTTTGCGTTTCGAATTATCGTTGAGATCATTTTTGCGTTGTGGGTTGGGCTTGCGGTATTGAAAGGGGAATACCGTCCGCGTCTCACGCCGCTTTTCAAAGTCGCGACCGGATTCATCATAGTCATCTTTCTTGCGGACTTCTTCAGCCCGAATCCGTATCGCGCATTTTTCTCAAACTACGAGCGGATGGAGGGATTTATGATGCTTTTCCATCTCTATTTGTATTTTGTGATGCTTATTTCTGTATTTCGGAAGCGTGATTGGATTATTTTTTTCCACATGACCATACTTGCAAGTATTGCTGTCTCATATGTGGCACTTCTCCAAAAGCTTGGGTATCGGGTCTCCCTTCAGGGAGGATTTCGCGTTGATTCAACAATTGGTAATCCTACGTATCTCGCCGCATACCTCTTATTCCATGTATGGCTTTTGGCGCTTTTTATCTACCAATGGTGGGGAAAGTGGTGGCGCACCGCCTTTTATTCCGCAACACTTGTTTTTGAACTCGCCATTCTCTACTTCACTGCAACTCGTGGCGCTACGCTTGCGCTTGTCTTAATACTTGTACCGTTTTTAGCTGCCGTTGTGTGGTTTTGGCCGCGGATCAAGAATGAGCTTTCTCTTTCCGTAAAGAAGAAAAGCGCGGTAGATGCGTCTCTGGAAAAGGGTTTCGGGCCCTACGCAGGGTGGTCCGGCGGGAGAAAATTCGCATTTGGGTTCTTGATTTTGAGCGTTGTTCTTCCGTTGTTTTTTTGGGGGATTCGCAATACCGATTACATCCGGAACAATCAAATCTTATCGCGGCTCACCAATTATTCATTGAGGGAAACAACCATACAATCACGGTTTTTGATTTGGCGGATGTCAGCACAAGCGGCGCTTGAGCGGCCAATACTCGGCTGGGGGCAGGAAAATTATTATCTTGTGTTCCAGAAATATTTTGATCCCGGTCTTTTTGCTCAAGAGCCGTGGTTTGACCGGTCGCACAATGTGATTCTCGATTGGCTTGTGCATACGGGTTTTTCCGGTCTTTTATTATATCTCGGTCTTTTTGGCTCGGCGTTTTGGGTGAGGTGGCGGG
>CAYHJX010000100.1:0-1771 GCA_964357005.1 uncultured Candidatus Saccharibacteria bacterium
GGATTTCCCCCTCCGCCGATAATCGGCGCCGGAAACAGATTTGAAAAATTTGGTGTAATCGACTTTTGTGGCGTTTCCGCTTTTGGTTGCTCCGCAGGTGACACTTCTTGCGTCTCTATTTCTGGAATGTTTATTTCCTCCTCCGTCGCAGCCCCCAGCACTTCTGGTATGTCATTCTCAGTGTTTTCTGTTTCTGTCTTTATTTGTATATTCGTATCCAATTCGTAATTCGTATTGCGTGTGTCACTTAACACCGCCATTGCCCCCTGCCTATCACTAGATAACTCTTCCAAATCGCTCACAGAAACACTTGATCCGTACAAATTTTTTGAAAACGTAAATATCGCGCCTTTCGTATTATCAAACACCCGCGCGAATGTACTCTTATTTTTCTCCAACAACGCATGTGTCCGCTTCTCCTCCTCCACTGCATCAAAAAACAATTTCACCACCCCCGCCCCATGCAATACCGCCTGTTTTGAAAGTAAATTCCAATAGTCGGAGAGAATGAGGTCATCTATATCGCCGAAATAGTATGTTCTAAACTCTGTTCCCTTCAAAAAATCATATCCCTTCTTCACGCGGACTAATTTAGATTTTCCCGAACCGACAGAATTGTACCCAAAAATATAATTCTTCCCATCACTCAACATTTCCGTTTTCTCTGATTGAATAGTTGGTTCTGAATAAGATGGATCAAAGACTGTACTCTTACTAAAAAAATTTCTGTTTGAATAGTTGGCAAGTATATCAAAATAATTACCGAGCGAGGAAAGAAAGACGGGCTTCTTTCCATCCTGTATCAACTGCCGCGCAACCGCAATATTCTCCGCATTGAAATGCTCGCTGGTCCAATGTTCATAGGGGCTCGCCTGTTCAAATAAAGAGTCAAAAAACGGCGGGTGCGCGTCGTTGCGCGTATGGTCTGGCACGGTCGCATCCTCCAAGAGATGGAGGGCATGGCCCACAGCTTTGAGCGCATACTTCTTGTCTCCGTGCACATATTCATATACCGCCCTATCCCACGAATAATCAGTATCCGATCTAAAGAATGGAAGTGCTAAACTGCCGATGGTTGCGAGGTATGAACCGCTCGTCCGCGCCTGTGCGACTGTGCTCTGCGCCCATTCTTTGGACGAAAGATTGCCCTTGAGCCCGCGATTGTGAACAGGGTCATAAAAATGAAAGACTGCGCGAATGTTCGCATCTTCATCTATTGCCCCCTGTTCGATTGACGCTTGTTCCTCGGCGGTGAACCGGTCGCCGTAACTATATTCAAAAAACTTCACGATATCCCGTGTGAGACCTTTGTGTGTTGTATTCGGCTCGTATGCAAATACAAAAAACGGGACAGAAAAAAGTACTGCCGTGATGGAAAATATGATAGCTTTTACAATTCTGACATTTTCCATTTATTCGTTTCTGGATTTAAGACTAAATCAAAACTAAACTCTGCAACATCGTTTTCGTCAAAGGTTGTAAACACAAATTTGTTTTTCGAATCCCCGTAATAACTACCACTCTTTTCTCGCTCTAATATCTCCACAAATTTATTCAGTGTATCTTTCTCTTTCCCTATCGTAAACTCTTTCCTCATCTCCCCCTGCTTCTCCACCACAAAATATTTGCTCGCGAGATCAACATCGCCCGCTTTGAGCGCATCAATAAATAACTGCAGGGTCTCCTCCGGCGTCGCTCCTCCGTATTCGTCTTTGGCGTACGCACGCTTGAGCGCTTCATAGTAGCGCTCGTACTCTTTTGCCGACGACAC
>CAYHJX010000101.1:0-1752 GCA_964357005.1 uncultured Candidatus Saccharibacteria bacterium
AATCGGGGATGTTATGATTTATATGGTAGAACTCGACAAGAAAATTTCCGAGGCGCACTTTTGATTCCGGGGTGATGAGTTCGATCTTCGGCTTTGGCATATGCTTGAAGTCCTCCTGGCGTTTCATAATCATGCCCCGCGTGAGCGCGGTTGCAAATATCGGCGGATTCCCGAGAGAATCCAAGAGGTGCGGAATTGCCCCAAAATGGTCGTAGTGGCCATGGGTGATGATAATTCCGCGGATATTCTTTTTTCTCGGCTTCAAGTACTCGACGTTTGCGATTAAGTAATCGATTCCCGGCATGTCTTCGTCAGGAAACTGGAGTCCCATGTCGATAATCACAATATCGTCATTGTATTCGTAGACATAGGTTGAGCGTTGGACCTCGCCGCAGCCGCCCAGGGGGATAAATCGAAGCTCGCCCCGCGTTCCGGAAGGAACGGGAATCGGTCTTCGCGTATCGAAATGGCGCTCGACCGGTCTCCGGCTATCGCGCAACATTGGTTTTTTATGCATTGGGTGCATCTGAATATGTCCTCGAGCGCAGGAAAGAGAAACCTGTCCTGTGATAATGAGGTCATCTGAAAACCTTTATTCTGCTGCAATCGCGTAATTTCGGCTGCGCCCACGTCCGTCCTCCTCGGCGTATATTCCCCATATACGCCGTCGTCGTCCGTCCTCGGCTCGCTTGAAATTATGCGATTTCGCTACGAAACAGGATTTTCAGATGACCTCAATGAGAATGTATTCGTTTTGATTAGTGAATAATAATACGGTGGAATTATACAACTCTGCTCGAATATTTTTTGAACGGAACTGATCGCCTCCGCTTCGCTCTGGCGGAATGCTCGGGCGTGGCGGAATCCACCCACACGTTCGCTTAAGCGGCAAGGTCTTTCTCCAATACTTTTATTCTGGTAACTTTACCTACTCTACTTCACGCCGCAAATGCTCAATGAACGGTTTTTGCAGGATGTCGAGATAAGACTGCTTGAACAATTCCATTATTTCTTCAAATGAAACTTTATCTTTTATGGGAGAAAATTTGTGTAATTCGTGCAAAGCAACAATTGCGGTAAACATATCCTTTGCATAGGTAGTTTTGGGTTCGTCCTCGAACCGATCTAAATGTTCGTCTATGCCGTCAAAACCGCGAGGGGAAGCTTTGACGGCATCAATAATTTCTGAAAGATCAGATTCTTCAGGATGTTCTCGGGGACGCTCAACTGAATCTAAATCTATAATTCTGCAATCAAGCGTTATGTTGTGGCGCGTGAGATAACCATGCGCGAAACCAAGAGTATGCATTTGGGCTACGTTCTTGCCAAGCGTATCCGCAAACCACTCAATATATTTTTTGGGAGTAAATTCTTTTTCTGGTATTCCCACCTCTTGGCTCACCATAAGCCGTGCGTCTTCGAAAGAATTGCGAGCGGGAGTTTTATATTTTGGATCAACTATGGATAAATCGGCAATTCGCTCTCGCGTGCCAAAAGCACGGATTTCCAAAGCGGGGTCGGAATCCGGAGGAAGTATCAGTAGCTTTTTTGCTTCCTCAACCGATATTTTTTCTTGCGGTTTATTTCTCGTGAGGTTGGTAACGATTTCTTTCAGTTTAGTTATAGCGATAACACGGTATGTTCGTATTCCGTTTGACGAAAACTCCTCTGCTATTGAGGCGTCCTTCAGGGCAACGGCGTAATCTATTATCCCGCGCACAACTCCTTTACGAACTTCGTGAATATGTTCCA
>CAYHJX010000102.1:0-1722 GCA_964357005.1 uncultured Candidatus Saccharibacteria bacterium
ACGATGCAATAAATCAAAAAGACAATGCAGTGGACGCGGCAAGCGGCGCGAAAACGCCGCTGAAGTTACTTTTTGTTTCGAAAGAGAGCTTGAGCGGAGATCTCGCGTTTACTCTGAAACAAGAAGGCCACGAGGTTAAGATATACATTAAAGCCAACAGCGACTCCGATGTGTATGACGGGTTTTTAGAAAAAGTAAGCGACTGGGAAAGTTGCGTTGATTGGTGCGATATCGTGGTTTTCGATCATGTCGGTTTCGGGGATGCGGCGGAGAAACTGCGCCGCAAGGGCAAGAAAGTAATAGGAGGATCGCCGTACACTGACCGGCTGGAAATCGAACGGGAATTCGGTCAAAGCGAAATGCGGAAATACGACATCACCGTCTTGCCGAGCCGCAATTTTTCGAATTACGACGAAGCGATAGAATTTATAAAAAATAATCCGGCGCGGTATGTGTTTAAGCCCAACGGCAACACGCCCTCTTCCGGCAAAGGGCTTTTGTTTTTGGGAGAGGAGGAAGACGGCAAAGACCTCCTCGAAATGCTCGGCCAGAACAGGGAAGTGTGGCAGAAAAAAGCCCCGTTATTTCATCTACAGCGTTTTGTGTCGGGCGTTGAGGTTGCCGTCGGCGCGTTTTTCAACGGCAAGGAATTTATTTTGCCGATCAACGTCAATTTTGAGCATAAACGGATTTTCTCGGGCGACATTGGGCCATTCACCGGCGATATGGGGGAGCTTATGTTTTGGAGCGCGCCGAATTATCTATTTAAAGAAACGCTTGGCAGAATATTGCCCGCGCTTCGGGAATCGGGGTATGTGGGATACATCGACATCAATTGCATCGTGAACGGCAGGGGCATTTATCCTTTGGAATTCACGAGCCGCTTCGGATATCCCACCATATTTGCCCAGCTTGAAGGCATTTCTATGCCGGCGGGCGAGTGGCTCAATAAGCTCGCGCTCAGCGAATCATTTGAACTCAAGGTCAAGCGGGGATTCCAGATCGGCGTTGAAATTTATGTTCCTACATATTTTTCAAAATCACGAGACAAGGAAACTGTGGAAATTTACCGCGACCTGCCGATTCTCTTTAAAAAGCCGAATAACATTGACGGCGTGCATATCCAAGACGTCAAACTTGAAGACGGGGCATGGCGCATTGCCGGAGAGTCGGGGTCTATCCTCGTCGTTACCGGATCAGGGAGTACGATGCAGGAAGCTCGCCATCAGGTTTACTCCCGGATCCAAAACATCATGATCCAGAATATGTTTTATCGTACGGATATCGGATTAAGATGGTCGACCGATGGCGATAAGCTTCAAACGTGGGGGTATCTTTCCTGAAGACGTGAAATACGATTTTGTCGTGCTGGGGGCTGACGGCATCCAGGGGCGGATCGTTGCGAGGGATCTTTTGGAAAGCGGATATGCGGTCTTCGCCTCGGATATTTGTAAAACGAAAATCACCCCGCTACTTAAAAAATATTCCAAACGCTCCATTTTCCGTTTCGCGGATCTTAGAAATATCGACGAAGCGGTTGCCGTTATCCGGAAATCAGGCGCTGATGTCGTCGTAAACTGCGCCGATATGTATTGGAACGTGAATGTCAACAAGGCCTGCCTCGCTCGCCGCACTCACTGCGTTGACCTTGGTTCTTGGATTGAACTGACCCGCGAGCAGCTCGGGATGGATGCGCGGTTCAAGAAGATAAAAAAGACGGCC
>CAYHJX010000103.1:0-1720 GCA_964357005.1 uncultured Candidatus Saccharibacteria bacterium
CAGAAATGGCGACATTCGTAATGAAGATGGGCAAACATGTTTTATGCGAAAAACCGTTGGCGGTTTCCGTATCGGAAGCCGAAAAGATGGTTGCGTTTGCTAAACACTACAAGGTGGTGAATATGATTGATTTTGAATTTCGCAACATTCCGCACTGGATTCGGACTAGAAACATTTTACAAAATGGCGAAATCGGAAATGTGAGATACATAAATATCTCCTGGATTACCGGGGGGAAAGCCAAAAAAGGCATCCCGCCGAACTGGAAAAATTTTGCTAAAGATGGAGGAGGAGTGCTTCTCGAGTTTGGATCTCATATAGCCGATTATGTGGAATGGTTTTTCGGTCCGATCACCGCTGTTCTCGCCGATCTAAAAACCGTAAAACAACAAACTGGCGGAGTTCGCGGGACGGGCTTTGCCGAAGACACCATAAACGTCTTGATGCGGCTCAAAAACGGTGCGACCGTGAACGCATCCGCTTCGAATGTTATGCACGGGGGGCGCGGGCATTGGATAGAAATATATGGCAGCAAAGGAACTTTAAAACTCATCAACCCTAATTTGGAAGACAGCATCTACGGTTTTGATCTCTGGGAGGAAAAACTAGGCATGAATGGACTAAAGAAAGTAACCATTCCGGGAGATCTTTCAAAGAAAGAAAGCGGTTATAAAGACGGCCGGCTTCTGGTTTTCATTGAAATCGCTAAAAAATTCATCGGGGCGATACAAGGCAACAAAAAAATCGACTGCACATTTATCGACGGGCTTCGAGCCCAACGAGTTGTTGAAGCGATGAGGGTGTCCTTCAAGAAAAACGGCTGGGTGAAGCTGAACTCAGGTTAGATTCATTATCGGCAAAACCTTATCGATGTGTTCGCAGAGAGAGTGATAGATAATCTGGTGCACCTCCTGAATACGCGCCGTCTCACGCGACGGCACTGCAATCACCGCATCGGCAATGTCCCTTAAATAAGCTCCGCCTTCGCCGCTAAACACGATTGTTTTAAGACCCTGCGCTTTTGCCTGTTTGACCGCCGCCACAATATTTTTTGATGTTCCGCTCGTCGTAAACGAGACGAGCACATCTCCGGGAGCGCCGAGTCCGCGTATCTTGCGTGCGAACACAAGATCGAAATGATAATCGTTGCCGATTGCCGTAAGCGCCGAAGTATCGGCAGTGAGCGCCATTGCCCGGAGCGGTCTTCGATCGTCTTTATAGCGCGAAAGAAATTCCCCGGAAAAATGCTGGCTATCCGCCGCAGAGCCGCCGTTGCCGCACGTGAACACAAAATGATTACCCTTGATTGCCGCAAGAAGTATCTCGCTCGCTTTTTCCACGTCGGGAGCAATAGCATATAAGGTACGCTCGACAAGCTCCTGGTGTCTTTTGAGTGCATTTGAAAACGTGTTCTTCATGTAGGTAGGGGCTATCAAATCACCCTAACCGACTTTGCTACTATACTACAATGATTATAGAAAAAGTTTCAAGCGACGGCACCTTGTCCAGAACCATTACAACGATTATGCTGAAGTAATAACATAAAACGATATGGATGATGTTTATAAAGAAGCGCTGGAACTCCACAAAAAACATGGAGGGAAATTGGAAATACGAAGCAAGGTTCTGCTCAATAACGCGAATGATCTTTCTCTCGCCTACACGCCGGGCGTTGCGGAAGTCTCCCGGGTAATAGCCAAAAATAAGAGTACGGCCTACG
>CAYHJX010000104.1:0-1694 GCA_964357005.1 uncultured Candidatus Saccharibacteria bacterium
CCCGCCGAGGGACGAAGCCCCGAGGCGGTGAACTCGTATCATCCTATCTGGCTCCGGCGGCAGGATTCGAACCTGCGACCATCTCGTTACACATAACCCATTATTTTCACAATGGTGTGGACTATATCATCATCCAGTTTTGTACTGGAGCGAGGCGCTTCCACCTAAAAATATAAGTGTACTCCCAAAAGGGATAGTCTCTGAACCTTCGCCAACATATCGTTGGCGCTTGGCTGCGGATTACCTTATACGGCTTCCCGCAATTCACCTCGTTTTTCAATCCGTTTTGCAACGGAAAGCTGCGCTACACCTGCATGAATCTCTCTGTGACAATTTGCGCACACAAGTACGCATTTGTCTGCTTCGCTTTTAATCTTTTCCCACGATCGGGTAAGCCCTCGTACTGACAATCCGAAATCTTTTGTTTTTCCGTCAACGTGGTGAAGATCAAAAGCCCACACACATTTTTCATATCCGCAGAGGATGCATTTTCCGCCTTTATATTCAACAACCATTGCTTTCAACTTTCTTCGTCGTGCAACAACGGCTTTTTTGAAGTATTCAGCGCGGTCGGCATATGTTCGTTTTTCTGGCATACACATATGAGTATACCACGAAACGCATTTGCACAGCGAGCCGCTCTACCACTGAGCTACGCCGGAATGTACTTATTATATCGCGGCGAGCCGCTGTTTTGTCTCCTCAACAAAACCCACTTCGCTACGCCGGAATATCAGTATTGTATCAGAGTACCTCCCGTTGTCCAATCGGATATATATATATGGATTTTGTGAGAAAAATGCCTATTGACACCGCAGTAAACCCATGCTACCATTAAAACAATCAAATCGGGGCTCTATGGAGAACTAAGTCGAGTTTTGTTCATTAAGCACTCTGTATTTGAGAATCTATTTACTCACTTTTTTACAGTATGCAGGAAGGAACAATTGCTCGGCTTACTGACCGGGGATTCGGCTTCATCAAGCGCGAAGGAATGGATAAAGACCTCTTTTTCCATTCAAACGAGCTTCGAGGAGTGGAATTCAAGGATCTTCGGGAGGGCGACAGAGTGACGTTTGACGTTGCCGAAAGTCCGAAAGGACCCAATGCCGTAAACGTCAAGCGAGCATAAGACATCAAAAGCGCCCTCTCGTGAGGGCGCTTTTGATTGCGCAATACTTTAATATTCTTCGAGTTTTTTGGAGACCCGGTGGTGCTTAATCCGCTCAAGCGCTTTTGCTTCGATTTGCCGGATCCGTTCTCTCGTAACACCGAATTCCTTGCCAACTTCTTCAAGGGTATGCGTAATGCCGTCCGCAAGCCCAAAACGCATCTCAAGGATTTTTTGCTCGCGGGGCGAAAGCTCACTAATAATTCCCATGAGCTGGTCCCGCAGGAGGCGCCTGGCCGCATGCTGGGACGGAGAAAGCGATTTTTCGTCAACGATAAATTCGCCCAAAACCGAATCTTCGTCATCCTCCCCAACCGGCGCTTCAAGAGAAACCGTGTCTTGCTCGATTTTTTCCAAATGGCGGATTTTTTCAACATCAACGCCCATTTCCGCCGCAATCTCTTCGGATAAGGGCTCCCGGCCAAGATCCTGCAGAAGCCGCCGCTTTATCTGCTGGTATTTTGAAATTGTCTCAACCATATGGACCGGAATACGGATGGTCCGCGCTTGATCCGCACGCGCG
>CAYHJX010000105.1:0-1693 GCA_964357005.1 uncultured Candidatus Saccharibacteria bacterium
ATATTTGATCGGGAAAAACCTCCAGACGCGAATCCCGAGTGTGATTATTGCGCTTACGCAAAAAACACTGCCCGCATCTAGAAATGCCACCTATTCCAAAACCAAAACTTTGGCGTTGGACGAGCCATGCCCGGTTCAAAATGAAGTTTTACGGCCTTTCCGAGGCCCGCGTACGGCGCATAATCAATTCGCCAAAACGAAAAGAAGAAGGCATCGCGCCCAAGACGGTAGCCATGATGCAGGGAGCAGGAAGCGCGAAACATCCGTATGAACTCTGGGCGATGATCCAAGACAGCCCAAAATTCCGCACAATCATCAGCGCGTGGCGGTATCCGGGCGTCACGAAGCCCCGAAGCGAGATTGCGCGAAGCGAGATGCAGCGAGAATACGATGAATTCAGTAAAATATGAGAAAACAACTCGGCATAGCCGCGGCGGTTCCTTCGCTTGGTATAATATTGATAGGACTCTTTTTGTATTTGCACGATCGAGCTCCGTCTGTCCCGATTGAAAGAGTTCTCGTGCCAACCGCGTCATCAACAACATCCATGCTTATTACAAGCCCATCGTTCAATCATAACGAAAAAATTCCGGATAAATTCACCTGCGAAGGAGGGGATATAAATCCCGCCCTCGCCATAGAAAATGTTCCGGAAAACGCCAAAAGCCTCGCGCTCATCGTGGACGATCCGGACGCGCCTGGCGGAACATTTACTCACTGGACCGTGTGGAATATAAATCCGAACACAACGGCGATAAAAGAGGAAAGCGTGCCGCCAAAAAGCGTTGAGGGCGAAACGGACTTCGGCCGCGTCGGTTACGGAGGCCCCTGCCCGCCTGCCTCGCCGAAGCCAAGTGAAGGCGGGCCGCCGGGAAAACCGCACCGGTATTTTTTCAAACTCTACGCGCTTGATGCGATGCTTAATCTCCCGGAAGGATCAAAGAGAGCCGACCTCGAAAAAGAAATTGCTACTCATACAATCGCTTCTGCGGAACTTGTCGGAATATACGAGAGAAGATAAAAAAGCCTTTTGCAAAAATTCGTTTTGACTTTTCGCTCAAAGATTTATAGTCTTTGTGCAGTTGTTTAACACGCACAATTAACCTGTTAACCTTGAACTCACATGAATACATCAACAATACCAGCATCGTCATCAACGCCAATTATCAAACTTACCGGTCCCAACGGAGGAGGAGCGGGCTACCAAGTCGGCAACCTTCTTATTCTCAGTGGATACGGCTATAAGCCGCTGTCGGGCGATGGGCCTAGCGGATTTTCCGTGGACTTCGGCCTCGTCAACCTCCGGACGCTTCCCGCGATTCAAGAACCCGAGCAACAGACGGCGAAAGAAAAGCTCGCAATCTACTACCTGGACTTGCCGAAATGGACATGGGATGGCTGCTCCAGTCCGATGTGCTCATCCATGCGACATGGATATGTCGAGCAGGACATGGTAACAGCAGATGCCGGATACGTTGCTATTTGGAAATGTCGCAAATGCAGCGCGCTTCACCGTCCGTACTGACGCGAAGATTCCCGTTAAAAAACAATCTCAAACGCCCGCGAGGCAATCTCTCGGGCGTTTAGAATTTTTGGGTTTCTCATGATACGATGAAGCAATGCATCTTTTGCGCACCCGGTCCAAAAATTTTTATAAAACATGAATCTATCCATCGGAATCGCGGGACTTCCA
>CAYHJX010000106.1:0-430 GCA_964357005.1 uncultured Candidatus Saccharibacteria bacterium
TAATATAGCGGAAACCGGGCACCTGGTATTCGCGACCTTGCACACAAATGACGCGATAGGCGCGATTCCGCGGCTTTTGGATATGGACATTGAGCCGTTTTTGCTGGCCTCCACGCTTGAGGTAATTGTTGCGCAGCGATTAGTGCGTAAAATTTGCGACCACTGCCGTTATGGCGCGACAAAGAAATCAGGCGATTTTGATATGCCGCAATTAAAATCAGCAGCTCATTATTTCCCCGACAAATCCATAACATTCTACCAAGGCAAAGGATGCGAGGCATGCGGCCATACGGGCTACAAAGGAAGAACCGCGATTTTTGAGTTCATTCAAATTACTCCGGATATGCAAAATCTTATCCTGCGATCTCCATCAACACAAGAAATCTGGCGATTAGCGCGCAAAGAAGGATCACAGTCGCTCTTTGAAGAT
>CAYHJX010000106.1:440-1666 GCA_964357005.1 uncultured Candidatus Saccharibacteria bacterium
TTGAAGATGGTGTCGAGAAAGTAAAAACGGGTATCACCACGCTGGAAGAATTGCTTCGTGTTGCCGAACCGCCGCAAGAAAAATAACGATTGCTCTATGCCAGAGGGAATATCAAAAAACGAAACAGGTCGCGCATCCGAACCTCGCCCCGCCATGGCGGGGATAGGATATCCGACACGGAACACCGGAACTATTTCGGATTTACCTTTATCCCCGCAACGTGGCCGCAGGATATTACACACCAATAAATTTTTCACAATCGGCCTCGGCAAAGAACGGGACTATTTTGTTGAAAATTTGAGCATGCTCGTCGCCGCAGGCATGCCTATTCTCAATGCGCTTGACGCCGTTGCTAAAGAACTGCGCTCGCGCCGCATGAAAAGAATCATCGCTTTTATTCGGGAAGATATTGAATCCGGTTCGCCAATTTGGAAGGCGCTTCAAAAAACCGGCCTGTTTGCCGATCACACTATCTCGCTCGTCCGTCTTGGCGAAGAATCGGGAAAACTCATCGAGAATTTGAGGGTGGTCGCGATCGAACAAGAGAAAAATATGGTGTTTCGCTCCAGACTTCGCTCGGCCATGATGTATCCGGTGTTTGTACTTTCACTCACGGTCATTATCGGTGTGGGGATTGCGTGGTTTATTTTGCCAAAGCTGGCGTTGGTATTTGCCCAACTTCGAATAGATTTGCCGTTTATCACGAAAATCCTGATCAGCACCGGCATATTTTTAGGCAAATATGGGCAGTATGTCGTGCCGGCGGCAGCCATAGTCATAGCCGCGTTGTTCTTTTTTGTTTTTTCATTTTCAAAAACTAAATTTATCGGGCAGTTTATATTATTTTCCCTGCCGGGAATCAAGGGGCTTATCAAAGAAGTGGAGCTCGCGCGACTCGGGTATCTTTTAGGCACGCTTCTTGACGCCGGTCTCCAGATAACACAAGCGCTGGGCTCGCTTGCAAATGCCACCGAAATTCCACCGTATCGAAAATTCTACGCGCACCTTCGTGATTCGGTGGAAGATGGCAATTCATTTCAAAAAAGTTTTATCTCTTTTAAACACACCGGTCGCCTTATTCCCGAACCTATTCAACAACTCATTGTCGCCGGTGAACAATCCGGCACACTTTCCGGAACACTGCTCAAAATCGGCCAAACATATGAGACAAAGTCCGACACCACGACAAAAACTCTGACGATTATTCTTGAGCCGATATTGCTGGT
>CAYHJX010000107.1:0-1654 GCA_964357005.1 uncultured Candidatus Saccharibacteria bacterium
TTTCCTTATCTTCAGTTCTCGTTTCTCCGGGTGAAGCGAAACATCACGCCTTAAAAATCTTGAAACCCACACAAACACCGGAAACACAACAATAAGCATCGCCATCGCTTGTCTTATGGCTCCCTCGTACGAAGATGAAGTTCTGTAATAATCCGTCGCCGGATCCGGAAAGCAAAAATCAATGTAATTAAAAACGGCCATTCCAAAACCGACGGCAACTACAACAAGGGTGATTATAGCCGTAAGATACAGAAATGTGTCTCGGGGAAGATTTTTGCCGGTATCCATAATAAACAAATACTATCAAAAAATTTAAAAGAGGCCAAGTTTATGGCCTCAAAACCGAACTTATCTTTTCCAGCGCTTCATCGAGCTCTTCTTTGGTTATAGTCAGAGGCGGAGCAAATCTTACAACGCTATCTTTTGTCTCCTTACACAGAATCCCAGCTTCGAGCAATCTTTCACAAAGCGCTCTGCCGTCGCCAGACACAAGTTCAACGCCGATCAATAACCCCCTCCCTCTAACCTCTTTTATTAAGGGGCTATTTATACCCTTAAGCCGACCGATAAAGTATTCTCCCAGACGCAAAGCGTTCTCGGCCAGCTTTTCTTCTTCAAAAATCTTGAGCGCTTCAACAGCAACGGCGCAAGCAAGAGGATTACCGCCGAAAGTACTGCCGTCATCTCCCGGTTCCAACACATCCATAACTTCTTTTTTACCCACCACCGCGGAAACGGGCAAAAATCCGCCGCCTAACGCTTTGCCGACTATCAAAAGGTCGGGGCTCAAACACTGATGCCAAAAAGCGAATTTACTTCCCGTCCTGCCCAAACCGGTCTGTATCTCATCCGCCACAAAAAGAATATTGTGATTCCGGCATATCCAACTCACTTTATTCAGATAGTCATCGGATGGGACATTGATACCGCCCTCGCCTTGAATGGGTTCAACCAGAAAAGCAACGGTATTGGTAGTGATGGCTCTTTCAAGCGCATCGGCGTCGCCGAAAGGAATTGATTTGAATGCCGCCAGGGCATAGGGCCCGAAGTCGTCACGGTATTGCGGCGTGCTCGAAAAACCGACAACGGTAGTCGTCCGGCCGTGGAAATTATTCTCGCAGACAATTATCTCGGCCTTGCCGCGCTCGACGCCTTTTACTGTATAGCCCCACTTGCGGGCTATTTTGATCGCCGATTCAACCGCTTCGACTCCCCCGTTTTTAGCCAAGACCTCGTCCAAAAAACAAAACTTAGCAAGACATTCCACAAAATCGGCATATTCAGGCGTAAACACGGCATTCGACACGTTGTCTATCAACCCGTTGGATTGCCTGTCTCGCACTACTTGAACAATACGCGGATGATTATGGCCGATATTAAGAGCTGAATAGCAACTCAACATATCAATGTACTCGCGGCCTTCCGCGTCCCAAAGACGAGCACCCGACCCTCTGGCAAAAACAACGGACAGGCGATGGTAGTGATTAGCCGAATATTTATGCGTCCTCTCGATTATTTCTTGAGAGACCGGCCCCAGTTCCAGCATTTCAAAGTGCTCCTAAAAAAATCCTGTCCTATCTTATAATAAAAGTTTAAAGCGGCCAAGTGGCCGCTTACTGAATGGTTTCGCTCGACGGCGGGAATGTGAGCAAGG
>CAYHJX010000108.1:0-1589 GCA_964357005.1 uncultured Candidatus Saccharibacteria bacterium
CGGCAGTTGGCGGCATGCCGTATTCGAGAGCACGGATATAATCCATATCAACGACTTCGTGTTCATTCTGCCCTTTTTCTCCTAATGTTTCCGACTCTCGCCATCTTTCTTCCTGATCTTGAGGGTCATTGAGTTCATTATAGGCATTAATAACTTCCTTGCCCGCAACGAGCAGTTGGAACGAAGCGGTTTTGGACGGATCGTTTGGCAAGCGTTTGGCTAACGCAACAAACGCCGTCGGCCGGTTGATAAGAAACATTGGACCAACAAGCTGGGGACGGGCGGTAGCTTTATATAGTGTGTCAAGTATAGCTCCATATCCAATCACTCCATTCAAGTCCAATAAGTGATCTTTGCGTTTGATTTCTGCCAGTAACTTTTCCTCTGTATCGGCCATGTCAATATCAATGCCACTATACTCAAGCACGACGTCCCGATAGGTACGTCGTGGCCAAGGCGGGGTAAAATCGAGTTGTACGCCCTGAAATGAACACTTCATCGACCCTTTTACTTTCTTTGCTATCGATGAAAGCATCTCTTCGGTGAATTCCATGAGCATGTCGTAGTTGGCATATGCCCAATAAAATTCAAGCATGGTAAATTCCGGATTGTGTTGACGGTCAATCCCTTCGTTTCGAAAGTCTTTGGATATTTCATATATCTTCTCAAATCCGCCGACGGTTAAACGTTTCAGATACAGTTCATCAGATATACGAAGATACATATCTACGTCCAGCGCATGGTGATGGGTCACAAACGGATTCGCCGAAGCCCCGCCGTAAATCGGCTGCAACGCCGGGGTTTCAACTTCAAGAAACCCATGGCTGTCCAGATATGCGCGAAGTTGCTTTATGATATTTGTGCGCGTGATAAATACTTCACGAACCTCCGGATTCATGATGAGATCAACGTACCGTTGACGATAGCGTTCCTCGATGTCTTTGAGTCCGCTCCATTTATCAGGCAGTGGTCGGATGGATTTAGTCAGAAGTTGGAAATTTTTTGCAAATACCGAAAATTCTCCTGCCCTGGTCTTCCCTACTTCACCTTGAACCGCTAAAAAATCGCCTATGTCAAGAAGCTGCAGAAGATCAATTGCATGATTGTCTAAAACATCGGATTTACAGACAATTTGAATCTTTCCGGTCTGATCGACAAGATCAAGAAATTGAATCCCGCCATGACCACGAATCCCCATGACGCGACCAACGATAGCAACAGCTTTTCCTGTTTTTTGTCGGGCGGTCTGAATAGTGTCCTCCCGCAGAGAATCTGCCGGATATGGGTTTACTCCTCTTTCTTTAAGCTTTTCAAGTTTTTCCCGCCTGGTGGTTTTCAGTTCGTCTAGTGTTGGCATAGATGTATTATATACCATCAAAAACCCCGCTTGCGGCGGGGTGTTTGTTTTATATGCTTTTTTCTATTCTATCGATAAAACCTTGTAGACAACCTTCCCCGCCGGGGCTTCTACTTCCGCTATTTCTCCTACCTTTTTCCCCATGAGGGCTTTACCCAGGGGAGATTCGTGGGAAATCTTTTTTTCTTTCGGATCTGCTTCCCACTCGCCGACCACGGTATAGACGTCTTTT
>CAYHJX010000109.1:0-1581 GCA_964357005.1 uncultured Candidatus Saccharibacteria bacterium
CCGCTAACGGCGCCAGGGGATCCGTTCGTTTGAATTCGTCTTTCCCTGATTCTTCTTCGAAAAATGGATAGGTTTTAATCGGAAAGGCATCTGATTTTGTAAATACCAGTTCAGCGCCGAACATATCATACTCATCGTTGGGAATCTTGGCGGGAAGCTGTTGCATATAGTCTTCCGCAACGGATATTTCCGCATCAGGATACTGCGCAAAGATCTGAGTTTCCACGATATTTCGGTTGTCCTCAAGCGTACGGATATAAAATCTGACGTCACCCTGATTGCCGGCGATTTCAAAGCTGTACCAATCCGGTACTTTGCCTTCAAAGAACTGCTTTTTTTCGGTAAGAGGCTTGGCATATACGCCATGCAAGCCCGAAAAGAAATTTTCTGCTATTTTAGGACTCTTCTCAACATCCGGCGGCGGTTTCACTTCAAGCACGACCCATTTCAACGAGGTAAGATACGCCGTCCGAATATAATTTTTCCAAATATGAACCACGCCGACCGCAAGAAGGACAGGCCAGTAAAGCCACCAATACGATATGGCAATGAAAAATGCATTGCGAATGCCATCGAACAAAGGGTAGAAATCCATTATTCCCAGTATACCGAAAAAATCCGTAAAAAACTAGAACCTATTTCAATGGGTTCTTACGCTTTTCGGAGTGCGTACGTTCCGTCTTCGTTTTTTACGAAGTGAGTATTGTCTTGGAGATTCAAAAGAATGGTGTTCTCTTTAACCATGCGTGCGTCCATGACGCGCGCCACGAGATCACTCTTTGCCAAAGGATGGGCAGAGTTGCGGAGAATATCTACAAGCACCTCTTTAACGGTTCCTGACTTATAACCCCATTCGGCAAGAGCATACATGCCGCGGCCCACGAGCACGAAGCGATTATCCTTAATCAGTACGTTATGGACGGTCTGGATATTTACCGATTTCTGATCATTGAAATTGGCAGTATTGATGAGTTTAGCGATATCGGCAAAATGACGGGCTTCGCCTTCTTTTTTCATAATAAGATAGGCTTTATCGCGAACGCCCTTTGGCCTCACTTCGGGCCACGTAGCCAAACCAACTTCTTTAAAGATGTTCCTGGAAAGATCCTTGGAGATTGCCATGCACGCAGTAAGTTGTTTTTCTGAAAAGTCTGGGCCATTTGAGGCTACGACGCCTTGTTCAAGGGCAAAGTTGTAAACCTGCTGTTCCGATACAACCGCGCCTTTCTTTCCGAAAGCGGCGGTAAGAGAGTTAATGACCCGGTGGAGCTGATCAGATTTTTTCTGATCGATCGCCCAAAAAACATGATAATGATCATTCTCGTCGAATTTTACGAGTTCCTTATTGAAGGTAAGGATAAACGACAAAGAAGCATTTATTGCATCGTACTTCTCGGTGCCGCTGAACGCGTTGAAAAGATCTCGCTCCTTCATGATGCCACCCTCCTTGGATAATATAGCCTTGATAGCGCTTATATATTTCAGGACATCTTTGTGGTCGCCCGTTGATTTTGCGAGTTGAGTAAGCGTCGATTCTTCAATCTGCCGGACGCGCTCTCGAGTGATGCTGTAGCTCTGGCC
>CAYHJX010000110.1:0-1524 GCA_964357005.1 uncultured Candidatus Saccharibacteria bacterium
ATCGAGACGCTACAAGAACTTAAAGTGCTTGGATGTTCTTCACCAGAAAGAAGTCTCGACCGGCGTATCCAGCATGGACCTCCCAGTCGGGGAAATATTTTTTGAAATATATACGAAAAAATCGACTGCGCGCTTCAAACGGCGTGACGCCCTCCTTAGAATCTTGACTCCGCTCAAGAGGAAAAGGCTTGCCGTGTAATTCTTCATACTTCCGAAGTATTGCGAAGCCGTACATGCCGTCAAGTTCTTTTTGCGTCAATTTTCTATCTTGCGCTAAAAGTTCTTTTTTGCACATGTCTATTTCTTTTGCGGTATACTCTTCGGCAGCCGTCGAAATGACGAGTGTTTTTATGACCGGCGCCTCCGCGTTTATTCGGTCGATAATAGCCCTGACGGTCTCAACATATTCCGCTTGTGCATCCTTACTGAGCTGCGTCAACGCGAAGTCATGCTCTTCTGTCTCGATATTGATACCAAATTCGTCGCCATCTTTTTTAAATATCTTGAAGCAATAGGTCAGGCCACCGATCTTCTTGTGTAGCTCAAAGCGCAGGTGTTCCCCCTCCGACTCTCGATAGAGAACGCCCTCCTCCCTTCCGATATCCGCATAGGATGCGGCCTTTCCCCGTCCCGGACGCAAAAAAGGTGCGTCCAAAATCCTCAATGGCTCCTCCGGCTTCCGAAGCTCTCCCCCACCGAGTTCATGGAGTTTTGATGGGTCACCCTCCGCGTAATTCTTCAACATATGAAGAGTATAGCACTGATTATCTTAATGACTTTAGGGCTTAGTGAGAATGTCTCCAATCTGATCGGCAACAAGTTTTGCGCCGTAGGCCGTTACATGCCCATCGCCTTCGATGAATATTTCACCTCTCCTCGGATGTGTCGCAATGATCGGATCCATTGAGGAACACGCGAGAGCATACTTCGCGCAGGTCGCTTCAAAAAGCGTAAGATTGGCGGCGTAAAGTTCCTGAACATCGATTTCTTTGTAAAATGGCATCTGATAAATAACGAGTCGCGCGTTCGGATGCTCCTCACCGATCCTTGCAAAAATTTTAAATACTTTTTCCATTTGCGCCGCATCGAAGGGTTGCGGCTGTTTCGTGCTCACGCGCAAATTAATATTGATCGCCTTCCGAAGCATTGGGCGAAGGAGCGTGTAGATTGCCGTATTTCTTATCTGTGCGGATAATCCGATCTCTTCTTTTTGGGAGGGGGGCGGAGCGAGCGGCAGATTCTCCGGGCTCGCGAGCGAATCCTTGAAATAAGGTTTTGCAAAGCCCTGATATTCGTCACTTTCAATTCCCGAAAGGTCGTTGTACGGGAAAAAGACAACGACAATGTCCGTCACGTGATATTTCGGGAATTCAGTGCGAGCGCGCAAGAGATACTGGTCCGGCGCGTATCCGGAAACGCCCAGATTCAGCACTTGCTTTTCTGCCCCCTTTTCTCGAAACTTTTGCTCGAGCAAATATGGAAACGATTGCTCATATAGAATTTGAGCAATTTGGAATTCTTGCG
>CAYHJX010000111.1:0-1512 GCA_964357005.1 uncultured Candidatus Saccharibacteria bacterium
GTGGATGAATGGTGGTCTTCGGTGCTGGATTCCGCTCCACGGGCGCGCCATCAGGGCGACCGTAAGAGGGAGATACCACGGGCTTGCCTGTGGAGCTTCATATGGGTTTTGAGAAACGCATAGCACAAGATACCAGAGACGCTCTTCGCGCGAAGAACGAGCTTTTGGTTTCCACGCTCCGGATGCTTTCATCAGCCCTTCACAACCGTTCGATCGAAAAGCGCGGAAAAGAAGGTTCGGGCGATCTCACCGAGGAAGAATGCATGCGCGTTCTTCGGTCCGAAGCAAAAAAAAGAAAGGACGCGGCGTTTGAGTTTGAAAAAGGAGGCCGTTCAGACCTCGCGGACAAAGAAAAAAAAGAGCTCGCCATTCTTGAAGCGTATCTGCCCGCAGAGCTTGACGATGCGGCGCTCACCGCGATTGTTCGGGACGCAGTGAACGCGGCGGGAAGCGTAACGCAAAAAGATTTCGGACGCATTATGGGCGAAGTAATAAAGCGCACCGGAGGCGCGGCGTCGGGCGATCGCGTGTCGGCAATTGTGAAGTCAATGCTTGGATGAAGCAGATGGCGTCAGTTATCCGTTCGCATTTTCCCCGGCAGCTGAAAAAGCGGCTGCCGAGAAAAATTCGAGTTGTCAGTATAGAGCCCGGGCGCTCGCGGATTCTTAATAAAATCTACCGGGGGCGCGATCTGCCGACAAACGTTCTTTCGTTTCGATACGATAGCGAGTACGGAGAAATCTTTTTATGTCCGTCAGTTATTCGCAAAGAAGCCCGGGCGTCAGGAAATTCAATTCGCGCTCAGACGGCATGGATGATTATTCACGCCATGATTCACCTTGCGGGAATTCATCACGAAAGGTCCCGGCGCGACGAAGCGCGTGCGCGCGCCCTCGAAGAAAACATTCTTCACATATTTGCATCATCAAAAAAACATCGGCAGAAGCAGGGATAACATTTCATTGATACATGGGACGGCATATTATCACAGCGCTCGACATCGGTACATCGACGATTCATACCGTGATTGCGGAGCGAAAAAAGCGTGAAGAAGGGCTTCACATACTGGGGGTTGGCGTTGCTCCGTCTTTGGGCGTCAGGCGAGGCGCTATTGTTGATGTCGCGGAAGCCGCATCGGCAATCCGCCATTCTCTTGACGAAGCGCGCCGGCACGCCGGTGTATCTCCGCGATCAGTATGGGTTGCTGTCGGAGGGACCGGGATAAGCGTTTCTTCGTCTCACGGCGTTGTTGCTGTTGCGCGCGCGGACGGAGAAATTTCATCGGAGGACGTCAGGCGCGCCATTGCCGCTGCACAATCGTTTCTTCCGCGCCAGCCGAATCGGGAAATCATTCATATCATTCCGCGGGATTTTAAAGTTGATACGGAGTCGGGCATTAAGGATCCGATCGGCATGCACGGCGTTCGGCTTGAGGTTGATACGCTCATTATTGAGTGCTCGGTGTCCTACCTCAAGAATATATCGAAGACCCTTGAACACGTTGGTCTTTCG